>JAIWOJ010000313.1 GCA_020216965.1 Prosthecobacter sp. | reverse complement strand
AGACTAAGGATCTTGTGCCGAAAGGCTTAAGGGTTCGAGTCCCTTCCCGAGCACCACTTGCCAGCGATCATGCTGGCAATTTTGTTTTTCACCTGTGACACCTGCACTCTCATGGCTCTACTCGACCCAGCTCTTTGGCATCAAGCTGGGGCTGGAAAATGTGAACCGTCTTTTGGCTGCCCTCGACCATCCAGAGCGTGATCTGAAATTCATCCACGTCGCGGGAACGAACGGCAAAGGCAGCACCTGTGCCTTCATTCACGCCCTCCTGCGCGTGGCTGGCTGCCGAGCAGGGCTTTTTACCTCTCCCCACCTGGTGCGCTTTAATGAGCGTATTTGTGACCAGGAAAGGCAGATCAATGACGCGGAATTGGAGGCTGGGCTAGAAAAGCTGCGCGCCCTGGTGGCAGGCTGGGATCCCCATCCCACGTTCTTTGAATTGGCATTCGCCCTGGCGCTGGATTGGTTCCGAGCACGCGGCCTGGAATGGGTCGTGCTGGAAACTGGGCTGGGGGGGCGTCTGGATGCGACGAATGCAGTGCTGCCTGAGGTGTGTGTCATTACCCGCATCGGCATGGACCACATGGAGCAGCTAGGGGAGACTCTGCCCCAGATCGCTGCTGAAAAAGCAGGCATCATCAAGCCGGGGGTGCCAGTCGTGACCGGACTCCAGGATCCCGCCGCGCTAGCCGTCCTGCGTCAAACAGCCAGCGAGCGAAAATCCCCCCTCGTGCTCCTGGATGGCCCTGTGGAGGGCGTGCCCCTAGGGCTGGCAGGCCCACACCAAGCGTGGAATGCCGCGCTCGCCCTCGAGGCCGTGCGTGAGGCAGGCATCCGCCTGCCCGCGATCGAACTGGAACGCGCCCTGATAAGCGTCAACTGGCCGGGCAGATTTCAGCTCCTAAGAGATGACAGCATCATCCTAGACGGCGCGCATAACCCTGAGTCTGCCCTGGTGCTGGCAGGCACCTGGCAGTTGCAATTTCCTAGAGAAAAAGCCGCCATCATCTTCGCGGCCGCACGCGATAAGGATGTGGTCGGCATTATGGAGCCGCTGGCTGCCATCGCGGCATCCTGGCATCTCACGAGCTTTCACTCTTCACGCGCCATGCCTGTGGAGGAGCTGCAAAAACATCTGCTGAGCCTGGAAACGCCGCCTCATCCCACAAAAATTTTTACCTACCCTGATGTGGAGCTAGCTCTCGCAGGCCCCACATCGTGCCGGAAGCTCGTGTGCGGTTCCCTCTACCTCGTGGGTGAGGCGCTCGCGCTGCTAGAAAACGGACGCCACCAGCATCAGCCGAGCCAGCAGTGAAAAGGGTCTGCAAGACGCCGCCCTCGCCTCATGTTCACTGCTTCCCATGCCCACCAGCCGCCGCCAATTTCTCGCTGAATCCTCCGCCCTTGCTGCCACCAGCCTCATGCCCCTGGCGGCTGGTGCAGAGTCCCCTGCCCCGCTCTTCCAAAGCCGCTGGCAGGATGATCTCGACCGGGTGTGGCTAGGTGCCGATTTCTGGGCCAATCCCCTGCAAGATTGGCAAGTGCGGGGAGGGCGCGCCGAGTGCATCGCCGCCAAGCCAAATCGCAACGTGCATGTGCTCACTTGTGAGCTAGCTGACCGTAAGGGCAGCCTGGGCATGAGCGTCACCGTGGGCCGCCTAGGGGGTGGGGCTTTCCGTGCGGACGGCAAAGGCAGTGCGGGCTTCAAAATCGGCATCTTAGGCACCCTGCGGGATGAACCGAAACTGCGCGATTACCGCAACAATTTAGCCTTTTCCTCAGGCTGGGATGTTGGCATCCGGGCAGATGGCGGCCTGTTCTTTGGAGATGCGCGCCAGCCTCAGGCGAAGGCGATCCTGGACGGTGTCGAAAGCGTGCGGCTGGAACTTCAGGTGCAAGATCATGGTGCGACGTATTGGCTCAAGCTCACCGCCCATGACGCGAAGGATGGACGGCTGCTCGGTGAGCTTTTGAAGGACGATCTGCGCGCCAACCAGCTCATTGGCAATCTGGCCATTGGCTGCAATTTTGGCCCCGAAGGCCCACGCCCTAATGCGAAAAAGAAGGCTGCCGACCGCGAGGGGGGAGCTCCTGGCAATGGCCTCTTTTGGTTCGCGGATTGGACGATCGCGGGCAGCAAAGTGGATGTGAACGAATCGCACCGCTTTGGTCCCATCCTTTTTAACCACTACACGCTTAGCGGGGGGGTGATGAAGATGACCGCCCAGATGCCGCCCCTAGGGGCCGATGATAGCCCCGAGGTGCGGCTGGAAATCCAAGACGGCGAAGTCTGGAAAGTCATCGCGACCGCCCAAATCCATGCCCTCGCGCGCACGGCCACCTTCCGCATCACGGACTGGGATGTGGGGCAGGATGTGCGTTATCGCCTGACCTACGTCCTCAAAACACGAGACGGCACGCATACCCACCATTGGGCAGGCACGGTGCGCCGAGACCCCACGGGGCAGGATGAGATCAAGGTGGCAGATGTCTCTTGCAACATCCACACCGCTTTCCCCAACGCACCCTACGTCGCTGCGGTGGCCAAGCTCGACCCCGACCTGCTGGCCTTTGTCGGCGACCAGTTCTACGAAAGCACGGCTGGCTATGGGGTGCAGCGAACCCCGCTCGAGCCCGCCGCTCTGGACTACCTGCGGAAGTGGTATTTCCACGGCTGGACATGGCGAGAATTGACCAAAGACAGGCCCAGCGTCTCCTTGCCCGATGACCATGATGTTTATCAGGGCAATCTCTGGGGCGTAGGAGGGGAAAAACAGACCAAAAGCCAAGAAGCTGGCGGTTATGAAATGATGCCAGAATGGGTCAACCTGGTCCACCGCACCCAGACTGCCCACCATCCTGATCCCTATGATCCACGCCCCTGTAAGCAAGGCATCACCAATTACTACGGTGCCATGACGTATGGCGGCATCAGTTTCGCCATCCTAGCAGACCGACAGTATAAATCCGCCCCTGAAGGCAATGTGCCCCCCACGGACGAGCGGCCCGATCACATGATCAACCCTGACGCAGATCCTAAGCTCTCTGACATCGACGGTCTGGAACTCTTGGGCAGCGGCCAGATGCGCTTTCTCGAAGAATGGGTGCGTGACTGGCATGGCGCGCAGATGAAGGCCGTCATTTCCCAGACCATCTTTACAGGCATGGCCACCACCCACGGCGGTGAACGTCAGGTGCTGCGCATGGACTACGATCAGAACGGCTGGCCGCAAAAAGCACGCAACGCGGCCCTGCGCCTCATCCGCAAAGCTCATGCCTTCCACATTGCCGGCGATCAGCACCTCCCTGCCGTCGTGCATTACGGGATCGATGAGCCGCGCGATGCGGGCGTTGCCTTTGCCGGCCCAGCCGTCAACGTGGGCTATCCCCGTTGGTGGGAGCCCACCGAAAAAGTCAACGGCCGCAAACCAGGCCAGGGGCTCACGGGCGACTTCATCGACCACTGCGGCCATCCGATGGCAGTCCTGGCCGTCAAAAACGGCGCTCACCAGCCTCCTAAAGAGACCATGGCCAATCTGCGGGAGAAAACCTCCGGTTTCGGCCTGGTGCGCTTTGATAAAAGAAAACGCACGATCACCTGCGAATGCTGGCCTCTCGACGACATCGGGGGGCGGTCAATGGAGACCTGGCCCGTCGTCACAACCCAGCGTGACCAGTATGGGCGGCAGGCCAAAGCACACCTGCCGACGCTGAGGTTCACAGACACCCAAACCGCAGTCGTGGAGGTGATCGACGCGAGGTCAGGTGAACTCATCTATTCAGTGCGACTCAACACCGCCGAATGGCAGCCACACGTCTTTGCCGAAGGAGAATACAACTTGAGGCTTCTAGAGCCTGAAGCTGGCCCAAAAGCGATCAAAGAGCTGACCGGTCTGCGTGCTCAAAAGGATAACCGAGAAGTGATTGAGATCTCCCTGGCCTAAGCCGTCACCATGCCGTTCAACCGCAGTGACACCGAGACCCCACAGGATGTGGCAAGAAGAACCCGCTTCATCTGTTGTTGAGCTGGCAATCAAGGATTTCTCTGGGTGCTCTGTGCCTC
>JAIWOJ010000312.1 GCA_020216965.1 Prosthecobacter sp. | reverse complement strand
CCTCTCGGTGTCCTTTTTTATGAGGCACTGCGCCTAAATTCTGCAAACAGACTGCTGCTTGCATCCCGCCGGGCTGCCCTTACTCTCGCCGCCCCAGAAAAACAAGAACATGACCCAGCTCGACCAGCTCAAGCAATACACCACCGTCGTGGCCGATACCGGCGACTTTGAGGCCATGAAGGCCTACAAGCCTCAGGATGCCACCACGAATCCCTCGCTCATCCTCCAAGCCTCCCAAAAGGCGGAGTACAAGTCCTTGGTCGATCAGGCCATCGCTGAGCACAAGAGCAGCCCCCTCTCTGGGTCGGCAAAGGTCGAAGCCATCATGGACCGCATTCTGATCCTTTTCGGTCTCGAGATTCTGAAAATCGTGCCTGGCCGTGTCTCGACTGAGGTGGACGCTCGGCTCTCTTTTGACATCCAGGGCAATGTAGAGAAGGCCCGTCACCTGATCGGCATGTATGAGGCTGCGGGTATTCCCCGCGAGCGCGTGCTCATCAAGATCGCCTCCACCTGGGAAGGCATCAAGGCGGCTGAAATCCTTCAAAAAGAAGGGATTAACTGCAATTTGACCCTCCTCTTCAGCCTCGTCCAAGCCGTGGCCTGTGCCGAGGGGGGGATCAAGCTCATCTCACCTTTCGTGGGGCGCATTTTGGATTGGTTCAAGAAGAGCACAGGCAAAGACTACAGCGCTGGGGAAGATCCTGGGGTGCAGTCCGTGACTACGATCTACAACTATTACAAACACTTTGGCTACAAGACCGAGGTCATGGGGGCTAGCTTCCGCAACAAAGGCGAGATCACTGAGCTCGCCGGCTGCGACCTACTCACCATCTCCCCCGGTCTGCTCGCTGAGCTTCAGGCTTCCGAAGAACCCCTCGTGAAGAAGCTGGATGCGACAGCCGCCCAGTCGATGAAGATCGAGCGCATCGGCAGCGATGAAAAAACCTTCCGCTGGCTTTTCAATGAAGACGCCATGGCCACAGAAAAGACCGCCGAAGGCATCCGCAACTTTGGCAAAGACATCGTGAAGCTGGAGAAGCTGATCGAAGCAGGGCTTTGAGATAACTCACGGATTCTACAAAAAGCGCGGGGCCCCCAGCTTGGGCACCGCGCGTTTTTTTTAGGCATCCTGAAGTGCTCGTAAAACTCCCCCTGAGCTGGGCTGCACCGGCTAAGTTCAGGAAAAGAGCGCCGCCACGGGCTTACCACCGTCTGTGATGGGCACGGGTCGGGTGCCATCCATCAGTTCCTTGGCTGGGTCGATTCCCATCGCAGCGTGGATGGTGGCATGGAAATCTACCAGCGGCACCGGGTTTTCCACCGGGTTTTTGGCAAGCTCATCTGTCACCCCATAGGCACCGCAATGCTTCAGCCCGCCCCCAGCCAAGACCATAGAAAAAGCAGTGCCCTGGTGCCCACGACCGCCGCGTCCATCAAACTGCGCTGGACGGCCAAACTCCGTGCCCACGGCGATGAGGGTCTTGTCGAGCAGCTTTTTATCCTTCAGATCGAGAATCAGGGCTGAGAGCGCTGCATCCAGTTCCTGGATGAGTAGGTGCTGATTTTTATACCCTTCGTTGTGGATATCCCAGCCGGTTCCGTTCATGAAATTCAAGTTATGGGACACCTCGATGAACCGCACCCCGGCCTGCACCAACCGCCTGGCTAGCAAACAGCGCTGGCCGAATTCACCGCCGTAGGCTTCGCGCAAGCTCCCCGGCTCTTCCTTGAGGTTAAAATGGCGCATGAACCTCGGCCCTGACAGGTGGAGTGCTTGCTCTTGGGCCTCCTGGTAATCTGCCAGAGGGGAGCCACGCTCAGCCCGTGCCATCAGTGGCTGAAGCAAGCGCTCGCGCGTCAGAGCGCGCTTTTCATCCACAAATTCTGGCCGTGTAAATCCAGCAGGGCCAGTCTCAGTATCAGTCAAATAAACGTAGCCCGCCTTCGCCCCGAGAAAGCCAGGACCACGGCTGACATTCGGGTAGCCGATCAGGATGTAGGGTGGCACATCCGAACTCGCAGCCCCCTTTTCGTGGGCAATGATGCTGCCAATACTAGGATAGATCGTATTTCCTGAGATCATACGCCCGGTGTGCACGATGTTTGTGGCAAAGGCGTGCTCATCAATGACGTGATGATTCACGGTACGCATGACGGTGACATGCTCCATGACCTTCGCCGTCCTACTCAGATGCTCCACCAACTGCACCCCTGGCACGGCAGTATCGATCGCTTTATAAAGAGACCCTGCGACTTTTTGTTTGGAAAGATTGTCACCCAGTTTCTTGGGATCAAAAGTATCAATCTGGCCCATACCACCTCCCAGCCATATAAAAATACAGTGCTCCGCCTTTCCCTTAGGCGTGTGGATTGCTGATTCCGCAAACAGGGGAGCGGTGCCAAGAGCGGCTGTCGTGGTCAAAAATGTGCGGCGTTTCATGAGAGCAGGATTTCCAGAAACAAGAACGCACTGAAAACGAAGCTTTCACATAAAGCCCCCCTCACTTTCGTGAGGGGGCACCAGGTTCTCCAAATCACTGCCAAATCCTTTGCGCAGCAGTTACCTCACAGATCGCATCCATCATTCACTACCAAAACCACAGGCGGATGCCAGTTTTCGCGTGCATTTGCTCATACAAGCCTCAAAGAACGTCGAAGGACGGTTTCCATCGCCTCCTTGGAACCCAGATTCCAAGTTGCACGTTCATTCTCTCCAAGGCCACAGGCACGGCTCACCCCATTTTCCCAAGCTTCTGCGGGGAAGCGCCTCCCCTACCTTAGAAAGCCAAACCTAGTCGCAGGCACTCTTTGGGTAAAGCAAATGGAGCCCAGGACCACGGCGGAATGGGCCTGAGCACAAATACCACTTTGTTAGAGGCAAGAATGCCCCCGTTGCCTGGAAATGCGGCATCCTGGCAATTCTCGCTTTTTTGAAGACCTGAGACGCAAAGCTCAGACGCTAACAATTCAAAAACATTGAAAATATATTTATTCTTGTTTTTTGATTGATATTTTACAGTAATTTCAATAAATTCAAATTAACCTACTCAATACCATGAGCACAACAAGACTCCTTGTCCGTCTGCCTGGGATCGCGGCTACCCTGTTATGCCTTCATTCTTGCGCCTTGCCGGAGGGGGGGATGGCTAGTTCAAGGCAAAAATCCACGACAGGCAGACCCCTGGAGCCCGGTGTGCGCTATGAGGTCAGAAAAGCCCTCACGGCAGGTGTCCCCTTTCGCCCCAAAGAAATCAGGAGCTATTACTTCGTTATTGAGGCACCGCGCCCGCCGATGATCGCCGCTGTCAATAAACCAGGACAGAAACTGACCGTGCGGACCACGGCTTATTGCCATGACGAGGATGACCACCTCGCCTACGGAGCACGGAACGCCCTGGGCACACCGCTAAAATTTGGCAAAATCCGCAGCGCTGCAGCCGACTGGTCACGCTACCCGGTAGGCACACGATTCCGCATCCACGGGCAGCCGGATGTGACTTATGTGGTAGACGACTATGGCAGTGCCCTGGTGGGAACCGGCACGATCGATATCTACAAGCCAACCCGCGGGATGATGAACGCCTGGGGGGTGCGGCATGTGGACATAGAAGTCCTAGAATGGGGTTCCTGGCAAAAAAGCATGGAAATCATGCGTGAACGCACGCGCTGGCCTCATGTGCGCGCCATGATGCGTGGCATTGAGGAGCGCATCTACCAAGCTCAAAATGGCAGTTCCACCTGGAGAAACCCACTGACAGCAGCACTTTGAGGATGAATCCGTAGAAAGCATGAGCAAGAGGGGGCGTTTGCACGCGAGCCACTCCCATGCCCGCAAGATTCCAACGCTACCTCCCCCTCCTGATTCTCTGCTTTTGTATCCAGAGTCCCCCCCCTGCCAGGGCTGCTGAAGAGAAGGTCACAATGGCTAAATTAGTCACTGCCCTGAGCACGCCTCTGGATGATGCTAGGTTGCTTGAGATTCGAGAAATGGTGCATCAACTTGCCGGTAGGCAGATGCTACAGCGTGGCAAAGCCGTGGTCAAAATCGATGGATGTGATGTGCTAT
>JAIWOJ010000311.1 GCA_020216965.1 Prosthecobacter sp. | reverse complement strand
GGGGCTGCAAAAGCTCTATGGGCTGGGGGCGGATACGTTTGAGAAAATCCTGCGTGGTCGGGCAGACTGGGGCGGGGATGAGCTGGCAGATGAGGTCACGGTGCTTGATGCGCCGGAGGATGAGGAGGCGAGCGTGGTGCGCTTTGTGAATCAAATCCTGCGGCGTGGGCTGGAGCAGCGCGCGACGGACATCCATGTGGAGCCGCAGCAGGACCGCCTGCGCATTCGCTGCCGGATCGATGGGCGGCTGGAAGAGCTGCCGGTGCCGGAGAACATCAAGTCTCTCCAGGCCAGCGTGATCGCTCGCCTCAAGATTATGGCACGGCTGGACATTGCGGAAAAACGCCTGCCTCAGGATGGCCGCATCAACCTTGAGCTGGACGGCCTGCCCATCGACGTGCGCGTGGCCACCATCCCGAGCGTGGAGGGGGAGAGCGTGAGCCTGCGTCTGCTGGCCCAGCAGGCCATGACGATCAACCGGCTGGGAATGACGGATACCATCCGCCCTGTGATGGAGGAGCTCCTGCGGCTGCCCAATGGCATCATCCTCGTCACTGGCCCGACGGGTAGCGGCAAGAGCACCTCTCTGTATGCCTTCTTGTCTGAATTAAACCAGGCGCACAGGCGCATCGTCACCATTGAGGATCCGGTGGAGTACAAGATGCCGGGCATCGTCCAGATCGCGGTGAAGCCGGAGATTGGTCTGACATTTGCCACCGGCCTACGCAGCATCCTGCGTGGGGATCCGAATGTGGTCATGATCGGGGAAATGCGCGATCTTGAGACCACGGAGATCGCCATCCGCGCGGCACTGACGGGGCATCTCGTGCTGAGCACCCTGCACACGAACGACGCCATCGGCGGCATCACGCGCCTAGTGGATATGGGCGTGGAGCCTTTCCTGGTCTCTAGCGCGGTGCGTGCCTTTTTGGCCCAGCGCCTGGTCAGAAAACTCTGCCCGCTCTGCGCCCAACCTGCTGAGGTGGAGCGCGATTACCTGCGCAGCATCGGCTTTCCGATTGGCAGTGCTGGCACGATCCAGCGCGCCGTGGGCTGCGAGGCCTGCCGGGGCAGCGGCTATCAGGGGCGGCTTTCCATTTATGAGGTGGTGCTGGTCACGCACGCGCTGCAGCACCTCATCAACACCCGCGCCCACCCTGCTGAGCTGCACCGCCAGGCGGTGAAGGATGGTTTCATCCCGATGCGCGGTTATGGCTTTCAAAAGGTGCTGGCTGGGGAGACCACGATTGAGGAGGTCCTCAGCGTTACTGCCATGGACCGAAAAGCCGAAGAAGGCGCGCCTGGCAGAGCCCAGACCGTGCCGCTGAAGCACGCAGCATGAACCCCTAAATAACCAAGAACCAGTCCCATGCCCACCTTTGCCTACAGCGCCCATGGCCCCACCGGGATCATCACCGGTGAGATCGCGGCTGCTGACCGCGCGGAGGCGTTGACACTGCTGGGGAAAAAGCGCCTGTGCCCCTTTCGCCTGGAGCAATCCGGCACCGCTGCGCCGGTGAAAAAAGTTACCCAAACCAGCCCCGCTGCGGATGGCCCCATCAAGCTCAAACCGCAGCAAATCCTGCTCTTTACCGAAGAACTCTCCGATCTCCTGAGTGCTGGCATCCAGCTCGAGCCCGCGCTGGCCACCATGGAGCGCCGCCGTGAGCTTTCTGGGGTGAAGGCGCTGGCCACAGCCCTGCGCGCCAAGGTCAGAGACGGCCTGCCTTTTTCCAAAGCCATCGCCGCTGCCAGCCCGAGCTTTGGCGGCCTCTACTGCGCGCTTGCCAATGCAGGTGAGGCCAGCGGGACGCTGCCCGCCATCCTGAAGAGGCAGGTGGAGTACTTGCGCTCGCTCGCCGCCCTGCGCTCCAAGGTGCTGTTTGCCCTCATTTACCCGGCCTTTCTGGTCGTGGCAGCCGTGGCGGTCACGTTACTCTTTGTGGTGTACCTGATTCCGCAGCTCATGGAGCTGATGGACAGCACCGGGGGGGCATTGCCTGTGGCGGCACAGATGATCCTGAAGTTCAGCGAGTTTCTGAAGGCCACCTGGTGGATGATCCTCATGGCCGTGCTGGCCGTTTTCGTTGTGGCAAAGGCCTGGCTAAAGCGCCCCGAGGCGCAGATCCCCTGGGCCTGCTTCCAACTGCGGCTGCCACTGTTTGGCGAGGTGCTGCGCACGCGCTTTTTCGTCCAGATGCTGGAGACGATGGCGAACCTACTGGGCAATGGACTGTCCATGGTACAGGCCATGCAGCTCACCCAACAAGCGATCGAAAACCCCTACTTCAGACGCGAGTTTGAGCGCATCATGAATCTGGTAGCGGAGGGAATGAGCCTCTCCCGTGCCCTGGACCGCAGTGGTCTCTTCCCACCCCTGCTGCTCGATATGGTGAATGTAGGAGAGCAGACGGGTGACATGGCCGGCGCACTCGCCAAAGCCGCCCAGCGCTTTGACCGAGACCTTGGCAAGAAGATCGAAAAACTGACCGCCCTGGCCCAGCCCGCCATCGTCTTCCTCATGGCCGGTCTGGTCGGCACCATGGCCTACCTGATGATGACGGCCATCTTCCAGACCATCGGCAACATCAGCAAATGAGCAGAGAGCGAAGAGCGAAGAGCGAAGAATAGAGAGTTTTCAACCCCCCTCCAAACCACGATCCAAAAAATGAAACATACCAAACTCCAAAGAGCCCCGTTTCGGAGCCCTCTGGCTCTCCGCTCTAAGCTCCATCCTCCGCGCTGCCAGGGCTTTACCCTGGTGGAGATCATGCTCGTGCTGGGCATCATCGCCCTGCTGGTCGGCGCAGGCATTTACTCGCTAGGGGATGTCACCAGCTCTGGCAAACGCACGCGCGCCAAGGCGGACCTGAATACCCTCACCGCCGCCCTACGCGGCTATGAGGTGGACAATACCTTCCTGCCGACCACGGAGCAGGGACTCAATGCCTTGGTCACCAAACCTAGCAGCCGACCTACCCCGCAAAACTGGGTGGCCAAGCTGAAAAAGCCGCTGCTGGATGCCTGGGGAAACCCCTACCACTACCGCCGCCCCGGCACAAAGGACAAAGGCGGCTTTGATGTCTTCTCGGCTGGACCAGATGGCGTGCCAGACACGGCGGATGACATCGGAAATTGGGATCTTTGAGAGCCCTTTACAGCCTTGGCAAACCACCCGATGACGCAGTTCCACTCAGGCACGAATTTCACAAACGCCAGACCCAACCACGGGCCTGGGAAAGCGGCTTGTGGCTTCACCTTGATCGAGGTCTGCATCGCCATGGGTCTGTGCATGATGATCCTCGGCATCGGGGCGCTTTCCATCACAGGCATGCAAGACCAGGCCAGGCTGAAGAAAGCCGCCGCAGAAATCGAGAGGACCGCACGCCAGACACTCCAGGAGTCCATTTCCACACGCCAACTCATCACTCTGGCGCTCGATGGCACCCTGGGTCAGGAGGCCGGGCGTGTGCAGATCAAGCGTGTCGGCGACAAAGACTTTCGCAACGCCCGCCGGGGGGAGGTGTGGGAGTTCAGCCCCACAGGCATCTGCGAACCCATCGAAGTCCGCATCACCAGTCCGGCAGGTGTGATCGAGCTCGCCTTTGACCCCCTCACTGCTTGCGCGGTCAGAAAAAACGTCAGCGTGAAATCATGAAGTCCAACCGCCCAGAGCCGATCAGAGCGTTCACCATGCTGTGGCGAGCACGCCTACCGCGAGTAGGCGCATTCGCCAGAATGCGGTCTGGAAATCCAGCGGGTAGGCGCATTCGCCAGAATGCGGTCTGGCAACCACCTTCGCACCCCCAACCCCCTATTCTGGCAAGCACGCCGACAAGCCAAGGCTTCGCGCTTTTGGAGATCCTCATGGCGATGGCGCTCTTTTCCCTCGTCGCCGTGGGTATGACCAAAGCGTTGGACCAGATCGCCCAAACCACCAAGCGCTCCCGGCAGGAGGCCCAGGTGCTGCGTGTGCTGGAGTCCGTGCTGGCAGAGGTCTCCCACCAGCCTGAGCTCAAGCCGCGCACCATCAGCTTTGCGAAGACCAGCGATGGCATCGACGCCGCTGCCAGCAT
>JAIWOJ010000310.1 GCA_020216965.1 Prosthecobacter sp. | reverse complement strand
GGTGCGGCATTGGTAAAGGGGTGCGTGTCCTGGTATTGCTGGCCGAGCAGCCAGCGGGTGGTCTTCGGCGTGATTTCACCCAGGGCCTTCACCGAAAGCGTGGTGCCCCAGGTAGCCAGGTTGGTGTCGATGGGCCAGCTGCCATCTTCACGCACGGAGCGTGCGAGGAACTCCACGGCCCCGGCGATGCAGGGGTGCTCTTTTTCCCCGGCGGAGGCCAGCGCCATGGTGACAAAGCTGGTCAGCGGCGTGGCCTCCAGGTAGCCGCCGCTGGAGGGCTGGAGCGCGCGCAGCATGGGTGAAATGCGCCCCCAGAGCAGCGCGCGCAGCCAGCGCAGCGGATGCCACCATGCCGGGGGCGCATGATGAAAGCGCGCGTAGCCAATCGCGATCAGTGCTGGCAGGGCGTAGCTGACCACCGGCAGGCCGATGGCACCGAACCAGGCGCGCGGCAGGGCCGCCAGCTCAAAGGGCAGCGGCAGCACCCGCCGCCAGGCATCCCGCCCCAGCGTGCCGCCGATGGCGCAGAGCATGAGGATGGGCACGGAGAAGGTCTTGTCCCGCCCATAGCGGGCGATGACGGCGCGCTGGATGGCCGCAGGCTCCAGGGAGCCTACGCGGGCGGCGATCCACGCCTCGGCGGCAGCCAGCGCCTGGGGCAGCCCGTCAGCGGACGGCAGCGTTTTTCCACAGAGGCGCAGGGCGCTCCAGCACAGCAGGGTGGTAGAAAGGTTGCTTTTGCTGAGCGTCGTGTCTCCCCAGCCGCCGTCGGCGTTTTGGTGCCGCACCAGCCAGCGCGCGCCTGCCTCGATCCGCGCGCGGTGTTGGTCGGCATCCACACCATGCAGGGCCACGATGGCTGTGGCCGTGCTCAGGGCGCTGCTGGACAGCCGCCCCTGCCAGTGCGCCGCATCCGCACGCAGGGAGAGCAGGTGCGCGCTGGCTTGGGCATAGGTGGAGGTGAGTTCATTCATGTGCGCTTGATGGTTGAGAGCGCCGGGCGACGTTCAAGAAACCTTCCCATGAGATTCCCCGCCCTCGCCCTCCTCCTTTTGCCCGCCATTTGCCCTGCGGAAGACCTGCGCTGGTTCAAGGGTAACACCCACACGCATTCCCTCTGGAGCGATGGCAATGACTTCCCGGACATGATCTCCGCCTGGTACAAGGAGCGCGGCTACGACTTCCTGGCCATGTCTGACCACAACACGCTGAATGCAGGCGAAAAGTGGGTCACTGAGGCGTCTGTGGAGAAAAAGAAGATCGCCCTGGGACTGAAGGTGCTGGACAAATACCGCGCCAAGTTCGGCGCTGACTGGGTAGAAACCCGCACCAACGACCAAGGCGAGACGGAGGTGAAGCTGAAGACCCTGGAGGAATACCGCCGCAAGCTGGAGGAGCCCGGAAAGTTCCTCCTGGTGCAGGCGGAGGAGGTCAGCGCCGGTTTTGGCAAAGCGCCCATCCACATCAACGCCGTGAACCTCGCCGAGGTCATCCAGCCGAAAAAAGACGTGGAGACCATCCGGGAGACCCTGCGGCAAAATCTCCGCCTGATCGCCGAGGAGGCGGCGCGGACCGGCCGTCCGGTCATCGCGCACGTGAACCACCCGAACTTCCGCTGGGCGCTGACGGCGGATGACCTGGCGCATGTGGTGGAGGACCGTTTTTTTGAGATCTACAACGGCCACCCCATGATCTACCCGGACGGCGAGCCCAGCCGCGTGGATTCCGACCATGAGCGCATCTGGGACATCGCGAACACCATCCGCATCGCTGAGCTGAAGCAGCCGCCGCTTTATGGAGTCGGCACGGATGACAGCCACAACTACCACGGCGGCTCCTCCACACCCGGGCGCGGCTGGGTGATGGTGCGGGCGGCCAAGCTGGAGGCCAACACACTCATCGAGGCCATGCAGCGCGGCGATTTTTACGCCTCCACCGGCGTGACGCTGGAAGACGTGGCCTATGACAAGGCCGCACGCACGCTTCGCCTGAAGATCCAGGGTAAGCCCGGCGTGAAATACCGCACCGAGTTCCGTGGCACGCTGAAAAACTACGACCGTGCCGTGGTGGAGGTGGACGCGCCTGCGGAAGACCCGCAGCCGAAGCGCCTGAAGCATGGCGCTGACATCGGCAAGGTGCTGGCCAGCAGCGACAGCCTGGAGCCCACCTACACCCTGACCGGCGATGAACTCTATGTGCGCGCCATCATCATCAGCGACCAGGTGATGGAAAACCCAGCCCAGCCCGGCTACCTGCAAAAAGCCTGGACGCAGCCCGTGGGCTGGTGAGCGGGGCTTGGCAGGTGACTCCTGGGGCACGAAAAGGGAGCCTGACTCAGCGCCCCAGGAGGCGAAAAACCCACTCCGGCGGGCGGGGGTCCGTTTCTGCAAAATAGAAGGCGCAGAGATGGAAGAACAGTGGGGCAGCAAAACAGAGCGAATCAATCCGGTCCATGAAGCCACCATGACCTGCGATGGAGGCCCCCCAGTCCTTGGCACCTAGGTCACGCTTGATGGCAGACATGACCAGCCCCCCGAAAAAACCAGCCAAGCACACCATCAGGGCCATCAGAGCGGCCTGCCAAGGGGTAAAGGGCGTGGCCCACCACAGGCAGGTGCTGATGGCCACCGTCGTGCCGATGCCGCCAAGCGTGCCCTCCAGCGTCTTGTGCGGGCTCACCCGCGGTGCCACAGGGCGGCGTCCACAGGTCTTTCCCCACACATATTGCATCACATCACTGAGCTGCGCCGTGAGCACAAAGAAGAACAGCAGCTTGGCATTTTGCCCTTCATAACCCCGTAAGGGCAGCACCAGCAGCATGGGGATGTGGCTCACCGCATACACGCAGACCAGGAGCGCCCACTGGATGCGCGCCGTGCTAGAGAGAAAGCCCTGCGTCTCCCCCGTCAGCACACGGCGGAAGGGGATGAAAACAAAGGCATACACCGGGATGAAAATCGTGAACAGGCCATACCAGCGCACCCCCACCAGCAGATAATGCAGCGGCAGGATGATGAAAAAGGCCCAAAACAGCACCTCATGGTCCGCACGCTCCGTCCGGTTCAGGGTGATGAACTCCCGCATCGCCAAGAAAGAAAGCGCGGCAAAAAGCATCGTGGTAAAGATTTGCCCAAGCAAAAGGCTCGCCGAAAAGACCCCCGCCATCACCCACCAGGAGCGGATGCGCGCGTTTAGGTTTGCCACCGTCGCGCGTGCTGCCTCACCCTGCACGCGGCGGGAAAGGAGATACCCGACGAGGGATGAGATCGCTAGGATGGCGATGACCAGAGAGAGCAGCAGTTTCAGTTCAGAGTCCATCTTCAGAGAGAGGCTGTGGCAGGTTTGCGGCGCTGACGCGCGGCTTCAAAAAGCAGCACTGCCCCCGCAGCCGCAACATTCAGGGACTCCACCCCATTCGCCAGGGGGATGTGCAGACGGCTGTGGCAGGCAGCTAGCAGCGCAGGGCTGACACCCTGGCCCTCATTGCCCAAGATCAGCACCGTGGGTGTCTGCCAGTCATGGGCCGTGTAGTCCGTTTCTCCTTCACCTGTGGCAGCTGCCAGATGCAGACCGTGCTGTGCGCAGACGCCGGGCAGTGCCTCTGCTGCCAAACCTACCAGGACGGGCAACCGAAAAGCGGCCCCCATGGCACTGCGCAGCACCTTGGGAGAAAAAAGATCCACACTGCCACCCAGGCTGATCACCCCATCCACCCCCGCCGCCTCAGCCGTGCGCAGCAGCGTGCCCATATTTCCAGGATCCTGCACCCGGTCCAGGGCCAGATAGAGGCTGCCTTTTTTCTGAAAAAAACCACCCAATTCTAGGGCCAGACGGCGGGCGATCAGCACCAGACCTTGGCTCTGCACCGTGTCACTCAACGTGTGCAGAACCTCGGCCTGGGTCCAGAAAACAGGCACCATGCGTTGGCCGAGTGCCTCCACCAGGCGCAGCAGCCGCGCCTCAGCCCGGCCAGAGGCCGCAAAAGCCGCCTCAATCGCCAAGCCAGAGCGCAGAGCCTCCTCTGCCAAGCGCAGCCCATCCAGGAACATGAGGCCCGGCTCACGGCCATCTCTCAC
>JAIWOJ010000309.1 GCA_020216965.1 Prosthecobacter sp. | reverse complement strand
GGCTTACGCAGGGGAGAACCGATGCTGCTGGAAAACATCCCCCTTGCTCTCCAGCAGGCGACGCTTGCGGCAGAGGACAGGCGGTTTCGATGGCATGGCGGGGTGGACCCCCTCGCAATCGCCCGGGCATTGTGGGATAACCTCAAGGCAGGCCGCGTGGTATCCGGTGCGTCCACGATTCACCAGCAGTTGATCAAGATCACCTCTAGCAAGCCTGCCAGCCGAACACTGGTAGTGAAAATCCGCGAAGCATGGCTCGCACGCCGCCTGGCCATGGCCTGGAGCCGCGATCGTGTGCTCCAGGAGTACCTCAATCGCCTACCTTATGGCAATCTCCAGACTGGCTGTGTAGCGGCGGCTGCGGGCTATTTTGATAAGCCGCTGGCGGATCTTTCCGTGGCTGAATGTGCCCTCCTGGCCGCCATCCCACAGTCGCCCACGCGCTTGAACCCATACCGCAATCTAGAAGCGCTGCGTGCCCGTCAGCGCCGCATTTTAGATGCGATGCTGGCCCAGCGCTGGATCACGGAGGAGCAGCATCGTGCTGCCTGCGCGGAGGCACCTGCCCTGCGCCGCTACACGGGGGGCTTTGCCGCACCCCATGCGGTGGAGATGCTACGCGGGCGGCCTAGCGGGGTGCCGCCTGAGGAGCCGATCGTGCGCACCACGCTGGATGCCGCGCTCCAGCGTCAGGTAGAACGCATCATCGCCGATCGGCTCGCCACTTTGACGGACCGCCATGTCAGCCATGCCGCTGCTGTGGTGATTGAAAACTCAACAGGGCATGTGCTAGCCCTGGCGGGTTCACGCGATTTTTTTGCGAAGGACAGCGGCCAGATCAACGGAGCCTGGACCCCGCATTCACCAGGCTCAGCCATCAAGCCGCTGACCTATGAACTGGCCTTCGAGCGCGGCTACACCCCTGCCTCGATCCTTGCGGATCTGCCGGTCGAATACCCCACACCCACCGGCATCTATCGCCCCGAAAACTATGCACACAGGCTCTATGGGCCTGTCACCTGCCGGGATGCGTTGGGAAATAGCCTGAACATCGCCTCCGTGCGCCTGCTCAATGCCATCGGTGGGGCAGAGGTGCTGCTGCAGCGGCTTTGGGAGATGGGCATGACCAACCTGATCGAACCCCCAGAGCACTACGGGCTGGGTTTGACGCTGGGAAATGCCCCCGTGCGTTTGCTTGAACTAGCGAATGCTTACGCCTGCCTGGCCAGGCTGGGGATCTGGCAACCTTGGCGCTTGGTGCTCGGCTCCGCCTCCGAACCCGCCAACCCCGTGCTTCAAAAAGAAGCCTGTTATCTGATCGCCGACATTTTGAGCGACAATCAAGCGCGCCAACTCACCTTTGGGCTGAATTCGCCGCTCAGGCTTCCTTTCCGCGCGGCGGTGAAAACCGGCACCAGCCAATCCTACCGTGACAACTGGACGCTCGGCTACACACCTGACCACACCGTCGGCGTCTGGGTGGGAAACTTTGACAACACGCCCATGCAGGAGGTCTCCGGCGTCACCGGTGCCGCCCCCATCTGGCGGGACATCATGCTGCACCTCTACCAGCACCGCCGACCCCGCTGGTATCCTGAGCTACCAGGCATCGTCCGCACCCGGATCGACCCGCGCACCGGTCGCCGACTCACCGCACAGTCTCCGCCCGTGCGGCTGAGCCGTGAGGAACTTTTCTCTGCACAAAACCTGCCGCCCATGGCCCAGGCGCAGGATTACGATGCCCAAGGCCGGGCTCTCCTGCCGCCTGAATACGCCCGCTGGGTGCGCAGCGCGGAAAACAGGTTGGGCGATCTGGTGGCCTGCGCAGAAACCGCATCGAAAGACGATACCTGGACCGTTTCCAACCCTGTGCCAGGCACCGTGGTTCATCTAGATTCCGACCTGCCTGGCGGTGGAAGACGTCTCCTCCTGGAAACTTCCCCGGCCCCGTCGGGAATCACTTGGCAGTGCCCAACCCTGCCCGTGCAGGTAGATGGTGGGCAGTCTTTTGTCCTGCTGACCCCTGGGGAGCACCGCTTCACCGCCAAAGACAAAAAAGGACGCATTCAGCACACTCATGTGATCGTCAGGCCAGAGGATTGATCGTAGATTCCGTTTTGCTGGAGACTTGGGGATTCCTCTTCCCCAAAAAAGCGATATCCAGGTTGAGATTTCCAGTGTCGGAAAAGTCACGGAGCCATGCTAGATCTTTAGCGCGCTATCGCCACTATGATAGTATGGTAACAATGGCACATGAACCATATCGGTTGACGGTGTGGTCTCGCCATTTTGAAGAGATCGGTCAGTTGCTTCAATTTCTGTAGTTTTCATTCGGGCCGAATTTGTCCCTGCTGCCTTATGGCGGCAAAAAATTCATCCACTCTAGATTTCATAATCCCCCCGTAGAGCGGACACTTTTGTCTGCTTGAACTCCGGTATCCTAGTCCCCCCCGGACTTGATGATGCCAAAGCGCGAATGCTTCCTGTCTGCCAGGAAGCGATTCGCTTGGTCGTTAGCCCATAGAGTAGTTAATGCTTGCATTTAAGGCATATTCTTAATATAATAAATTAAAATTGGTGACGTTGCGAGTCATTAAGCTGAAGTTCGATTCAAATGTTTTATAAAAAAATTCAAAAATCATTAAAAGCTATTGCTGAAGGAATGAATGCCGCCTGTCATCATTTTGCAGAGAGGTTTCATCCGATGAAAGTATCGTTTATTGTCGTGGGTGCTCAAAAAGGTGGGACCAGTGCATTGCATTATTTCCTGAAGCAAAACCCAGGAATTGCCTTGCCAAGAGTTAAGGAAACGGATTTCTTCTCTTACCACTACCACACGGACTATCGGTTTTATCATAGGAAATTTCATCCATTTATGGGAGAACGAATGATGGGCGAGGTGTCCCCTAGCTACATGCTAGAGCATGAAGTCGTTTCTGTTAGAATCAAAGCGTATAATCCTGAGATGAAATTAATTTTCATCTTAAAGAATCCTGTTGAAAGAGCTTATTCTCAATACAAGATGCATTTAAATAAATATGGAATCAAGTATTCTTTTGAAGAATGTCTTGAAATTGCTAAAAACAATAATGGTAAGGACATCATCTTCGATCCAAAGAGTGGTTTATCGACGAAAACCCTCGAAAGCTACTTTGAATTTGGTCATTACAGCCGCCAAATCCAGTCTTTCCAGAGTCATTTTCCTGCTCATCAAATGCTCTTTCTCAGAACGGAAGAGCTGTTGGAAAATCATGATGTGACTTTGAACAGGGTTTTTGACTTTCTGGGAGTGCCCCAAGTGCAAGTGCCTGCCAAAATCATCCACTCCTATCAAGGGGCACCCATGTCTGAGGCTGCGAAATTGATCTTGTACGAGGAATTTCAGACTGAAATTGAATCTCTCGAGAAGATGCTGGGCTGGGATCTGCAGCGCTGGAAAAGACCGGGATGATACCGGATTCTGAAGATCCCCATCGCGAGCCAGTCTTGCCACACGGAGCTTCAGAAACTTTGTCTGCGTAATTTACTTAATTAAAATTTAAGAAATTGTAAGTATAATCAGTATAATTGTGTCACCCCGTTCATGACTGCAACTGCAAGGTGTGGCGTCAATCACGACCCACCATGACTTCCTGGACCCGCACCTTCGCTATCCTTTGCCCCCTTCTTGAGCCTCAAAAGGGAAACTGGACCCCAGAAGGGCGCATATTTCTCTCAGAATCGAAGGCATGAATAAGTGGGCGCAGTCACATCTTGCGTGTGTAGGCCGACCTTCATCATTCAACCTCTGCGGTACTTATCTCTAAACCTGGGTAACGTTTTTCTCATGGGTAGGAATCCCCTAGAGCCCAAAAAGTGGTGTCCGGCTGAATTTAGGCTGAGCATCGAAGATGCGCCCCTCTTCAGCCCAGGGCAAGGCCCTGGGGACCGATGTCGCCACGCCATCCCCCGCGAGCCAGAGTCCTGAAAGGACGCCCCTCGACGCCTCGGCACCGGTTGCCAGGGAAGGGGACGTGGCGTCGAGGATCGCCCCTTCAGGGCTCTGGGCTGTTCGGGGGTTTGAACTCCGCCTAACCCAGGGTTTCAC
>JAIWOJ010000308.1 GCA_020216965.1 Prosthecobacter sp. | reverse complement strand
GTGGCCGGGGCGATCAGCTCGCGCGTCATCTGGTCGGCGGGCTTGTTCGTCACCAGCGCCTCGTAGAGCCACTTGCTCACCTGCTTGCGACCGCCGGTGATGAAGCCCGTGCCGCCGTAGTCATTGCGCAGCAGGTCGTTCCAAAAGGTCAGCCAGTGCTCTGCATAGCCGAGATCATCCGCCAGCAGGCCCTGGATGAAGCGCGCGCGTTTGTCGGCAGCTTTGTCTTCGAGAAAAGCTGACAGCCGCTCCGGCGTGGGCAGCAGCCCGGTGAGGTCCATGGCTGCCCGGCGGGCAAAGGTGGCATCGTCCGCGCGCTCGGGCAGCGGCTTCTGGCGGCCCTTCAGGTAGGCATCCAGAATGCGGTCCACCGGATGCTCCCGCCCCGGCGCGCTGGCGGCAGGCAGCACGGGGCGGCGCGGCTTTAGCGGCGGCTCATAGGCGGGCTTTTGAAAGGCAAAGCCCTCTTCCCAGGGCAGCCCGGCGCTGACCCAGGCCTTCAGCAGCTCCACCTCCGCCGCGCTGAGACGATCGCCTTTCGGCGGCATCTGCTCATCGCTGTCCGTGCTGGTGATGACCTCAATGAAGCGGCTGGCCTCCGGCTTGCCCGCCACCATCACGGGGCCGTTCTCACTGCCCGCCATCAGGTCCGCCCGCGTGTTGAAGGAAAAGCCGCCCTTCTTCTTGTCGCCTGCATGGCACTCGGCGCAGTGCTTTTTCAAAAGCGGCACCACCTGGTGGGAAAAGTCCACCGCCTCCGCCGTGGGCAGGGTGGTGAGGAAAAGCAGGGCAGGCAGGTGGCGGCGGAGCATGGTGGGCCAGAAAACGCCGCTACGGGCAGGGATTCTTGCTTGTCCTCTCGGCTCGGCGCGCTGCATAGTGCGCGCGCATGGCCTACCTCATCGACGCGCTCGTCATCCTCGCCTACTTCGGCATCATCATCGCCATCGGGCTCTCGCAGCGCAGCCGCAGCGGCAGCGTGGAGGGTTTTACTTTGGGCGACCGCCAGATCGCCTGGTGGGCGGTGCTGGCCTCCATCCTGGCGGCGGAGATCAGCGCGGCCACCTTTCTCGGCGCGCCCGAGGCCGGCTACAGCCGCCGGAACTGGAGCTACGCGCAGTTTGCCATCGGCACCGTCATGGCGCGCGTCATCGTCAGCTTCCTTTTCATCCCCATCTTTTACAAACACGGTGTCATCTCGCTCTACGAGTTCCTGGAGACGCGCTTCGGGCCCATGACGCGGAAGTTTGCCTCCATCACCTTCATGGTCACGCGCGTGCTTGCCATGGGCACGCGGCTGTATGTGTCTGCCATCATCCTGGTGCTGGCCGTGGCGATCTGGCAGGGCGGCGCGGTGGAGCCGCAGACGAAGTTCTGGCTGTATGCCGGGGCCGTCGTCGTGGTCACGCTGATGACCGCGCTGTACACCTCCGTCGGCGGCATCCGCGCGGTGATCTGGACGGACTTCATCCAGGTGGGCGTGCTGGTCGCCTCGCTGGGCTTCACCATTCCGTATCTTCTCAGCAAAATCCCCGGCGGCTGGGACACTGTGGCGGCCACCATCAAGAGCCCGGTCTTCTTTGACTTTGCCCAGCCCGCGCAATCCGGTGCCTGGGCCTGGGTGAAAAACGTCTTCACCAGCGAATACACGATCTGGGCCGCCATCATCGGCAGCACCTTTGTCACCATGAGCACGCATGGCATCGACCAAGACACCGTGCAGCGCATGCTGACCGCCAAGAACCGCCGCCAGAGCGCCTTTGCCACCATCCTCTCCGGCATCGTCGATCTACCCATCGTCTCCGCTTTTATCCTCATCGGCGTCATGCTGCACGCCTATTACCAGGCGCATCCCACGCCCGGCCTGCCTGCGGAGACGCGCGAGGTCTTCCCCTTTTTCATCATGCACGAGATGCCTGCCGGAATGCGCGGCCTGGTCACTGCGGGCATCCTTGCCACCGCCATGGGATCGCTGAGCACCGCGCTGAACGCCCTGGCCACCAGCCTTTCGCGCGACTTCATCCTGCCCCGCCTCGGCCCGGATGCCACGGAACAGCAGCAGGTCGCCGTGCTGCGCTGGAGCACGGTCTTCTTTGCCGCGCTCATCATCGCCGTCGGCGTGGCCACCGCCTGGTTCATGGCGCACAACCCGAAGGTGGAAATCCTGCCGCTCGTGCTGGGCATCCTCGTCTTTACCTTCGGCTCACTGCTCGGCGTCTTCCTGCTCGCCGTGCTGACCCGTGGCCGTGGCAGCGATGTGGGGAACCTCATCGCCATGACCTCCGGCATCGCCGCCGTGCTGTTCCTCAGCAACGTCCTGGGCATCCAGCAGAAGCTGGGCATCACCGAGCCCTTCGTGCTGTCCTTCCCCTGGCGCATCACCCTCGGCACGTTGGTCACGATCAGTGTCGCCATCCTCTTCCCGACGCCCCTGGTGAAGCAGCAGCACCGCTACTTGGCCGAGCAGTGAGCCAGGCCCAAGCCTACATAGGCTCGTCCGCCAGGACGAGGGGTTTGGGGGGTAGCCAACGTGATCCAAACCGCCGCAGTCTGGCGACTTGTCGACGCGTCGATTGAGTTTGTCGTGTCACCTTGTGTAGCCAACGTGATCCAAACCGCCGCAGTCTGGCGACTGCGCCTACGTGGCGCGGGTCAGGCCAGCGCCTTGTGGCTGCCGTCGCAGAAGGGCGGGTTCTTTGTGTGCTTGCAGTTGCAAAGCCAGACCTTCTTTTTCTCCGTCAGCGTGAACTTCTTCGGGCCGAGGCCGGTGCCCTTGTGGCTGCCATCGCACTGCGGTTGATGCCCGCTCAAGCCGCAGGCGCACCACCAGTGGTCCCCCGCTTCTAGTTCCACGGCGCAGGGTTGTTTCTCGTAGATTTTGGGGAGGTCGCTCATGCCGCGTTTTTACGCACCTGCGCCGGGCAAGGCAACTCTCAAGCTTGTTTCCACCTTCAATCCGCTGCGAGAAGCGCCCGATACCCCGCCTGCGTGAAGTGACGGTCCGTGGTCAAGGCGTCTGCCACCTCATGATCCTGCATGACCACGAAAGACACGCAGTCGGTCAGTGACCAAGCCTTGTCCGGCCGCGCTGCAAAAAGGTCCCGCCCGCGCTGGAGGAGCTCCGAGGTGGCGGGGATGAGCAGGACATCAGCCCGGGTGCGCACCATCTTGTCGATCAGCAAATAATCAGCGCGGTCTTCAGGTTTTGAGAACGCGGCTCCCAGTTCAAGAAGCACGAATTCCGTGGTGATGAGCAGGGTCCATGGCAATCGGGAAGCCGCCACGGCAGCTTGGTGATGCTCATCTCGCGTGCTCAGGATGGCTTGAAACCAGGAAGTATCGGCAAAGATCTTCATCGCTTGGGCAGGCCATGAAGGTAATGATCGTGGTTCAGCGCCATGTCAGAAGGCCAGTCGCGTGGGCGCGACAACTTGAGCAATTCCTGGGCAAAAGGGGCGATGGGTGCTTCTTCCCGATACTCCACTTCCACCACCACCTTGGCACCTTCGGGCAGCACGGCGTCGGGGGGCAGTTTGATCTGGCCGTTTTCGATGATGCCTTGGTAGCTCATGGCAAAAATCGTAACGTCCCGCCTTGGAATCACAAGTGCCTATTGAGATGAAGGTTTGTGCCGGGGGGCAGTCACTCCCCCCCAAACCACGCGCTCATGGAGCGGCCGGAGTAGCCGGTCATTTCCAGGTAGCCCTGGCCGGTGAGGGGTTTTCCAGCGGCGGTGCCGGTGTAGTCCACGGCACCTTCCCAGTAGCCAAGGCCGGGCGTGGAGGCGGCGGTGAATTCCTGCGCGGGCATGGCGGCGCGGCAGGTCAGGCTGATCTGCTGGCCGGGGATCTGAATCTGCCACACCTGGGGATAGGCCGCGCCGCTCGGCGAGTGCCAGGGCTGGCTGCCCGTGAGGGTGAAATCGCCGGAACGCAGGGGCAGGGTGCTGCCGTCGGGGCGGATCAGCGTGCCTGCGTTGGCACCAGGGGCCGCGCCGCGCAGTTGGAAGAGCATGAGCGCGCTGCCGTCATCCATCTGCGCGCTGAACCAGTCCCAGCCCTGCGTGCCTTTTTCCAGGAAGCTGGTGCCGAACTCGTGATCCATCCAGCTCAGGCC
>JAIWOJ010000307.1 GCA_020216965.1 Prosthecobacter sp. | reverse complement strand
GGCGGTGCTGATAAACGCGCACGAAGGCCTCTTGGGCTAGATCACAGGCGGTGGCATGGCTGCCGCAGAGTCGTTCGAGGTAGGCGATGAGGCGGGCGCTCCAACGGCGCATGAGGAGGTTGAGGGCGGTATCGTTCCCGCTGGCTAGGGCGAGCATCAGGTCATGGTCCTCGTCGTCCGGCTGGGCAATCATGGAGAGCGTGTGGCCGCAGACTCCAGCTCCTGGAGCTCACGCGGGTGGGTCAGTTCGGGCAAGAGTTCGTTGAGAAAACGGCGGCCCTGCTCTGGAGGCATGAGGGCAGCCACGGAGTGCAGGTGCTGCACCATGGTCTTGAGGCATCTTTCACAAAGCGCTTGGCGGCGCTTGGTGTCCTCTAGCTTTTGCTGCTGGATTTTTTGCTCTACCTCATCCAGTGCACCGGGCTGGTAACGCTTGCCCAGCCTGAGTGGGCTTGGTCGCGCCTGGGTGACCATTTCTGCGCACATGAGGTCACATTGGCGAAAGTAGTCCTGATGCAGCTTTTCGATCTGGCGAAAGCGATCTTCAGGAATCTGGTATTCCTGCCGTAGCCAGGCGAGCCCTCTTTCCTGCATACTCTCGGGCTTGGGCCGGAGGGTATAGACCACCTCATGGGAGACGATACCGAGCCCGACGACACCCAGGAGGGCGAAGAGCAACTTGGATCGCAACGTCATGTGTCAATGAGATGCTAGGTGGACTGAAGCAAAGGGACTGACCGATTGCACATAGGCATCGTGCGGTGTTTGGCTCGATGGGCGCGTCTCTAACACGGCCACAAAGGCACCCACGGCCACAGCAGCAGCGGCAGCGCAACCTAGGCTGAGAGGCCGCAGCAACCCGATGGAAAAGCGCTCCCACCAGGCGAGTTCACCCTCCCCTGCAGAAATGCAGTTCCAGACCTCGCGCTGAAATCCCATCGGAGCCTCCCCACGCACCTGCCAGGAGGCCAACAGCGAATCGAGCGGGTCGTTTTCGTGAGTCTTCATGGGATTCAGGTGGTGGGGAGATAACGATTGGTCGAGCACCCATTCAAGCATCAGCGCGCATACGCGACCTGGAGGCCCGTTTTGCTAGCGATCGGGCTGGGGGAGTGGTGATACACGGCGCGTCCTTCGGGTCCAGAGGCGACGCTAGAAGGCCGTGTCTCCACATAAGTCAGGCCCGTCTTGCTCTGGATCGGCATTGGCGACATGGAGTAACGGCGGCCCGTCGAGTCTGTGCCCAGGTTGGAGCAACTGACGTTGAACAGGGCGGAAGCGACCAAGGTAGCGGCGATGGCTGTTTTCTTCATGGTTGGGGTTTGTTGGGTTATTTGTTGGTTTGGGTTGGTCACCGCTGTTTCCAGCGGCTTCATGGGGTGCTACCCCGCCGCGGCGCGCACCCCTCAAAAAAGTCGAAAAATTTTTCTGGGCTGATCCTGATGACCTGTCTGCAACGCATGAAAGGGTGGGCAAAGCGCTTCATGGGCTCCTTCAGCCTGTCTTTTTTGTTTTTCATTCTTCACCATCTCTTTCATCCTCTCGGTCATGGAAACTCTTCTGGCCCTCGCTGCGTTGGTCATTGCAGCTTTCGCGCTGAATCGCGCATCGCGTGCTGAGGCAGAGTTGGGCAAAATGCGCCGTCTGCTCGACCAGGCGCTGAAGCCTAGGGCAGAGAAACAACCAGACCGCCAACACCTAGACGATGAGAAAGAAAGGTGGGCTCCGGCTCGCGCTTTGTATGCCCAGGTAAGCTCCGAGAAGCCAAGCGCGATGCCTGGGGTTGGAGACGCAGACAAGCCAGCGCAGTCACTGCCCCAGGAGCCGAGAGCCGCGAGTGTGATTCAGGCCAAGTTGCCTGAGCCGAGTGAGCTCAAAGCGCCTGCTGCCCAGGAGCCTGCAGGGGTGAAACAACCTCCGCCCTTGCCGGTGCCTCCCCCAAGAGTGCCTGCTGCGCCGGATTTGGACGTGGAGCGCTTCATGGGGGCAAAGCTCTTCGCCTGGATTGGCGGGCTGGCGCTTTTCCTGGGCGTGCTGTTTTTTGTGAAGCTGAGCTTTGAGCGCGGATGGATTTCACCAGCACTGCGCATCTCGCTCGGGTTACTGTGCGGCGTGGGGCTGATGATGGCTGGGGTGCTGACGCAAAGCAGGCAACGCTACGCAGTGCTGGGGCAGACCTTATGCGCGACGGGGGTGGTGATGCTGTATGGGGTCAGCTTTGCGGCTCATGCGCTGTATCAGTTGGGGCCGTTTGCCAGCCCATCGTTCACATTTGCGACGATGTCGGCGGTGACTGCGGTGGCCTTTTTGCTGGCGGTGCGGATGGAGGCGCGCGTGGTGGCGGTGCTGGGAATGTTGGGTGGTTTTCTGACACCGCCACTCTGCTCCACGGGTCAGGACCAGGTGCTGGCGCTCTTTGGTTACATCACGCTGCTGGACCTGGGGGTGCTAGCCGTGGTGCGGCATCGGCGCTGGCTGTTTTTGGCACCGCTGACGGCCTTGGGCACGGTGTGGATGCAGTGGGGCTGGCTTTTCAGCTTCATGGACCGCTCAGGCTATGCCTATGGTGCGGCCACTTGGGTGCCCATCGCGGTGTTTTTGGGGTTCGGGCTGCTCTTCACGGCGGCGGTGAAATGGGTGGGCGAAGGGGATGATGAGCAGCCGCTGGCCTCCCGTGCGGCGCTGATCGTGCTCAGCAGCGCGATGCTGGCGGCGCTGGTCTTCCTGTCCTACGGCAGCATCTCCACACGGCCGCTGGTGCTCTTCAGCTTTTTGTTCGGCATCCATGCGCTGGCGCTTGCCACGCTGTGGATGCAGCCGCGCCAGGCTTGGGCGCACGCATGGATCGTGGGTCTGGTCTTCCTGCATCTGGCGGCTTGGACCTTCACGCGCCTGAACGCTGGGCTGCTCTACTGGGCGCTGGGCGGTTACCTGGTCTTTGGCCTGCTCATCACTGGCTTTTCTGTGGCGTGGCAGCGCCGTGGGCTGGAGACCCGGCTGCCCGCAGGCTGGATGCCTATGGGCACCCTGGTGCTGGCGCTTTTGAGCGTGCTGAGGCTGGAGGCCGTGGGCCTGGGTATCTGGCCGGTCATCCTGCTGGTGGACCTGCTCATCATTGTGTTGGCGGCGCGTTCGGGCTCTGTGTTGCCGGTGTTTGCCGCGCTGGTGATGACGCTGCTCACGGCAGGTGTCTGGCTTTTTCACATGCCAGCCAGGAGTGATGCATGGCACCTGATCTTCCTGACCCTGACGGCGATGGCCGGTCTGCTCTTCAGCGCAGCGGGAGCTTGGCTGATGAAAAAGCTGCCTCAAAACGCAGAGGCTGGGCTTTTGCCGGGTGCCTCGGCCATCATGCCTTTTGTGCTGCTGATCCTCGCCACGCTGACGATGGATATGCCAGACCCCAGCCCGGTATTTGCCGTGGCGCTGCTGCTCGTGCTTATCCAACTGGCGCTTGCCCGCTGGACGATGACCACGCAGACGGCGGCTGCAGCGCTGATCTGCTCTGGCGTCCTGCAGTCCGTGTGGCACGCGCAGCATTTCAGCGTGGAGTGGCCGGTGGTGCCGCTGCTCTGGGCGCTGGCGTTTCACTTGGTGTTCATCACTCATCACCTTTGCGTGTCTTTTCCGCTGCGCCTTTGCATCGCGGAGGCTGCCCTGGATCACCGCCGCCGCCAGCGGGCTGGTGGCGTACGCGCTGGTGCATCCTCTGGTAGCCTCCACCTGGCCAAACGATTGGATGGGCCTGCTGCCCGCTGCCTTTAGCCTGCCGCCGCTGATGATGCTGCGATACGTCGCGCGCGCCCATAGCGCGGAGAATCCAGCGCGGCTGACGCAGCTGGCCTGGCTGGGTGGCGTGGGGCTGTTTTTCATCACGCTGATCTTCCCCGTGCAGTTTGAGCGGCAGTGGATCACTCTGGGCTGGGCGCTGGAGGGCGCGGCGCTGTGCTGGCTGTACCTGCGGGTGCCGCACCCTGGGCTGCGCCTCACCGGGGCCGGGCTGCTGGTGCTGGCCTTTATCCGCTTGGCGCTGAATCCCGCCGTGCTCAGCTACCACGCGCGGGGCGGGACGATGCTGCTGAACTGGCAGCTCTACGCCTACAGCGTCACCGCGCTGGCCC
>JAIWOJ010000306.1 GCA_020216965.1 Prosthecobacter sp. | reverse complement strand
CCCATGGGCGGAACCTGGCGGGGGGGCACGCCGTAGTGGACGAGCCAGGCGCAGACAGCCTCTGCGCGCAGGCAGGAGAGGCGTAGATTGTGGGCCGGATCGCGTGCATCCCCGAGGTCGCAGGTATGGCCTTCCACGAGGAATTTGCGGTCTGGCATTTCCTTGAGCGCGAGGGCGATGCCGCGCAGAACTTCACGGCTTTTAAGGGTGACGGTGGCACTGTTGAGTTCAAAGAGGATTTCCTCAAAAGCGGCTGTCTGAGAGGCATCGACGCGCACCTCATCTGTGCCGGTGGTGGTGGCATCGACTTGATGGGCTTCAATCGCGGGCGGAGGGGGCAGTGCGCCCTGGGCATCTGCTGCGGCTGCTTCAGAGGCCGGCAAGAGCGTGGGCACGGGACCGCGTTTGCGGATGACGACTCCTGTGCGGAGCTCTGGCTGGGGGGCTGGTTCTGAGCCTGCGCGTAGGCTGCGGGTCCGCGGCTGGGCAGCAAAAGCCGCCTTCATGCGTGCTTGTGCCTGCGCGGCTTCTGGGGAGGTGGCAGGTGGCTGCTGAGCCCAGAGGCCCGTGGTGATGAGGAGGAAGAGGGAGAGGCGCATGGGCTGAGGCTGTCTTAGGGAGCTTTTTCGGGTTCGCGAAATTCTTTGGCTTCGGGCAGGCTGAGGATCGCCTCAATGGTAGCTTGGAGTTCAGCTTTGCGGGCGAGTAGCTTGGGGGCTTCTTCGATGATTTGGTCGCAGATTTTTGCGTGGGTGATGCAGATTTGATGAGCTTGGGAGCCCCTCACGACCATGGTTTGGCGATTGTTGGTGATCCTGCGGATGACGTTTTCACTTTCCTGCCAGCGCTGATGCTTCTGGGCGATCTCGGCCTCCAGCTTGGCTAGCTCGGCCTTGGATCTGATGAGCTTGTCGCGGTCAGCTTGGCTCAAGGTGGGAGCTGGCGACGGGGGAGCCTGCTGGATGCGCGGCACATAAGGGGCTGGCATGGGTGGGGAAACCGCCGCCGCCGCTGTGGCCGTGCTTGCTGCATTACCTGGAGCTGTCCCCGCTGGCTGGTCTGGCACGAGGCTGTGGGAGAAGAAGAAGCGCCCTGCACCATCAAGCTTCAGCCAGGGTTTCTGGGAGTCTTGCGTGGCCTGCCGCACCTGCATTTGCACATCCAGGAAGGCTTGATGCAGGGATTTGCCAGGGAAGGGGAGGTGGTAGAGTAGGGCATCCGTGAAGGGACCATGACCATTGCCACCGTCACTGGCTGCTTTTTTGGGCGCTGCGGCTAGCATGATGAGGGTGTCTTCCGGCATATCCTCCTCTCTGGGCATGACGAGCCCGCCGCCATTGCGGCTGGTGATGGAGCGCTCGGCGGGACGCTCCCGGCAGCAGTCTAGCAGAATGATTTTGGCCCCTTTGGTGGAGTGGTTCAGAGCCTCTAATACACGCGCGAGGGGGATGCCTTGAGACTTCAGCCCAGCGTTGTCTTTACCCGCCTCTTGCAGGTCTGCATCCACGGGCAAAAGGAAGTTTTCCCGACCATCAAAATCCTCCGCTCCATGGCCTGCATAATAAAACAGTGCCACATCCGCTCCTTCGGCTGTTTTTTGGAAAGTGTCGATCAGTCGGTTGAAGTCCAGCTCTCTGACATCTTTGGCTTGGGTGACGAAGTCGAATTTCAATTGCTGCCGCAACATCATGGCGACTTCGGCCGCATCGTTGTCGCAATTTTGCAGAGGACTGGCTGGGTAGGCATTGTTGCCGATGACAAGCGCCACACGGCGACCTGTGACGGGACGGTGAGTTTGGCCTGAGCAGGTCAGGGAACAAAAAAAGGCTAGGCCCAGTAAGATACGTAGGAGAGGGGGGAGCATGGTCAAGAGAGGAAGCTAGCGGTGGATTTCATAATGAACAGCGGCCTGGGGAAGACCGCCGAAATCGAGCGTGGGTGCCTGTTTTAACCTGATGAATTGGGGCTGAGGGCCACGCTTCCGAAAGTCCAAATCCGCGAGGATGCCGATGGGGGTAAAGCCAGGTGCAGCGGGCAAATCCTGAGCTTTTGGCAAGGGCAAAGGGGTAGGGGAAAGCACCGCGATGATGGACTCTGTGGCGAAGTCAGGATTTCCTGGCAAATCAGGCATCGCCATCGGGTAGCGCAGCACCTGTCCATCGGCAGTGGGCGGCAGATCTTGCGGGAGGCGTAGAGTGGTGCCCGCACTCACACGCCCATCAGGCCGGAGTGAGTTTGGAAAAAGGGTGTCCACCCGACCATCCGCCCACACGGCAAGCACCTGAAGGTGCCCTGCCTGACGGATCGTCAGGCTGATTTCCATGAGATCTCCCACACGGTAGGAGCTGCGGTTTAGATGAAGCGTGAGCGGTTCTTGGTGGGGAGTTTCTACAGGCTTGAAAGGAAGGGCTGCTGCGTTCTGTGGGGCTTGCGTGGCTGGTCTCGGCTCATCTTTGGGCAGTTTTCGGGAGGGCGGGCTCTGTTGGGGAGCACTTGCAGGTAGGACCACAATGGGTGGCTGTGTCGGATGGCTATGGCGTAGTAAGTGAATGGTGAAGGCAAAGCCCAGAACAATCAGACCGACGAGGGCTAGGGCCACACGTCCTGAGAGGCCGCTATGGATATGGGTGCTGCTCTGATCCACCCGGCGGTCACTATGGTCATGGTGCTCATGATGCGTTTGGGAGTTATCCGTTTGGTGATGCGTGTGCGTGGTCGTGTGATGGCTGGTCACATGCTGGGACGCATCATGATGCACTTGAACACTGCCTTCCGCCCCGAGCCCGACATTAGTGTAATCTGGATTTTGGGCTTGGCTCATGGGTCAATTTAGGAATGAGGATAGGGAAACGCGGGGTTCGTTGCGAATTTTCTTTTGGAGTGACTAGGGCGTCAAGATCGTGATGGCAAGGCTTGAGCCCTCAAGCGCCCGAAGTGCCACTTTTCCGAAAAAACATCATCACTCTCAGGCAGGCTTTGCAGCAAACCGTGCCTTATTTGGACAATCATGTCAGTAGCTGGCAGCGGGAGATATATGGGTGTTTAGCCGTGGCATGTCCCAGCCCTCTATTCTGACAAGCACCGTTGGCTCTTACCCGATTCCTGATTGGTTGACGGCACTGCCAAGTGCTCAGGCGGTGGAGGATGCGACGCGGGTGGTTTTTGATATTCAAAGGCAGGCAGGGATTGATCTGCCGACGGATGGGGAACTCTATCGCTTTGATGTGAATCATCCTGACACGAATGGGATGATCGAGCATTTTGTGCACAAACTGGGCGGTTGTGACGCTGGGGTGAGTCGGCAAGACGTGGCCAGATTCCGATCAAAAGAGGAGATGAGTTTTCGTGCCCGCCCTGCAGCCGTGGTGCGCGCGCCCATCACGGAGGGCGTCTTGAACCTGCCAGAGGACTGCGCCCGTGCGGCTAGGCTCGCTGGCGGGCCGTTCAAATTCACACTGACCAGCCCCTACATGCTGGCGCGCACGTTATTGGATGATTTCTACCAGGACTTTGAGGCGCTCTTGATGGCCGTGGCTGATGCCCTAGCTGCCCAGGTAGCTGAACTGGAATGCCCCTGTGTGCAGGTGGATGAGGCGAACCTTCCTGGCCGTCCCCAGGACGGGCCACTGGCCGCGCGTGCCATCAATCGCGTGCTGGATGCGGTGCGTGGGCAGAAGGCTGTGCACCTGTGCTTTGGCAACTACGGTGGTCAAACCATTCAGCACGGGGAATGGGCGGCGCTGATTGCCTTCTTGAATAGCCTGCATGTGGATCACTTGGTTTTGGAAATGGCTCACCGCCCTTCTTCAGATCTGGAGGCGCTGCGGGGGCTGGATCCATCAATCGGCATTGGCCTGGGGGTGGTGGATATCAAGACAAACCACATTGAGAGCGCGGATGAGGTCGCTCGTAGAATCGAAACCGCCGAAAAAATCCTGGGGGCAGGGCGAGTGAAGTGGATCCATCCCGATTGTGGGTTCTGGATGCTAAAGCGCAGTGTCACGGACCGAAAAATCACGACCCTCGTGCGGGGGCGTGATCTTTATCTAGGGCGCGAATAAAGGCTCTGATCTGGGCAGGGGTTTGACAAGCACTGCCTGACTCCGCAGGCTGTAGCCTTCTTTCCCA
>JAIWOJ010000305.1 GCA_020216965.1 Prosthecobacter sp. | reverse complement strand
TTGGTGCGCGTGTCGCGAGTATCTGCTAGGAAAGCGCGCACTTGCTCAGGCTTGGGAGGTAGGCCAGTAAGGTCGATGTGAATGCGGCGAAGGAAGTCCGCATCGCTGCATAGGCCGCTAGGCTGGATTTTCATGCGTTCCCATTTCCTGGCGGTGAATTCGTCGATTTTGTTCCACTTTTCCGGCTCGCTCCAGACAAAGCCAGTGCGGTCGCCCATGACGGTGATGGTGGTCGCGGCATAGGCTCCCTCAAAGCGGGCGAGCACGGCGGCCTCGCCACGGCGTAGGCTGGTCATGAGGCCGGACTTGTCTGCCTCGATAACGTCGCTATTGCCGCTTTCAAGGAAGGCTTCGGCGGTCACATCTTTGACGTAGCCATCTGCGTAGCGGGCGATGACGCGTATCTGCTGGCGATGGCCGATGCGCTCTAGCACGGGATTTTTCGGGAAGACCTCAATGCTGGTGACGCGCGGTGTTTTGAGGTCAAGCCTGGCCCCCTGGCTGATCCAGGCTTTCAGCGTTTCATAATAAAGTTCACCTGGCACGGTGAGTTGGCCCCCCTCATGAGGCACGCTGCCGCTGGCCTTCAGGAGCATGAGAGAATGCTCTGGGGAGGCCACATTGGCGCGGCGGCTGGCAAGCTCGTCAGTGAAGGCAAGCACGTCATAAATCGGATCATAGCCGCGCAGGCTGAGCTTAAAGCCCGCTTTGCCATCCTTGGCCCCATGACAGGTGCCCATGTTGCAGCCGAGCTTGCTGAGGATGGGCATTACATCACGGACGTAGTCGGGCTTCAGTGCCACATTCATGCCGCTCACCTTCACAGGCACACTGGCGGCTTTTCCCATGAAGGCGATCTTGATTTCAGCAGTTCCGTCTTTGCCGGGGCGCACCATGCCACGCTCATTCACGGTGGCTGCGGCGGTATGGGTGCTGCTCAGCTTGGCCATGCGGGTGATGTCGGCCTTGCTGCCATCACTCATCGTGGCGGTGACGAGGAGCTGGGCGTATTCGGTTGGCTTGGCGATGTTGACGTTTTTTGGCTCGACCTCAATGGCTGCAACCGTGAGGCCAGGGACGAGGGTTTCGACTTTATCGTCCTTCTTGGCCGTGGCGCGCACGCTGTCATCGGCGATGACTTCACTGGCAGCGAGCGATTGATCTGCCACCAGAGGCACGCTGAGGAATTCTTTGGCGATCTTGCCTGTGGTCGCGTCAATCAGGCGGATGCGGCCATCCTGGCCGGCGGCGGCCACGGTTTTGCCATCTGGGCTGAAGCTCACCGTAAAGATGCCACAAGGCACGGGGGTGCTGGTGAGTAGCTTCACGTCTTGGGTCACCCAATCATCAAGTTCCTTGCCCTTGCCGTTCACGGTCTCAACGATCTTCTTCACGGCCTCTGGCATCGTGCTGTCATACTCGCTCGCGTAAATATGGACGGCCCCACTGCCTTCGTGGGAGGCACCAGCGACGATGCGCTTGCCGTCTGGGGCAAAGTCCACCCCAAAGATGCGGCCCTGCATGGCGGGAAATCTGCGGATGAGGTTGGCATTGTCACCGATCACACGCTTGGTGATGCGCTCCATGCGGTAGATGGCAGGCACGCCATCCGTGCCGCCGATCAGGATCTCATTGCGCTGCGGGTGCCGTGCGAGCGCCTGCACACCGCCTTTCAGCGCACCGGGCGTGATGGAGGTGATGTTGTCCACAAAGCGCTGCGTCTCTACCTCGGTGAGTTTCACGCTCATGTCCCGCCCGCAAGAGGCGATATGCCTGCCGTCTACGCCCCAGACGGTATCAAGGACCCAATCCGAGTGTGAGCCCATGAACACGACCTCTTTGCCTGTCGTAGCCTCAAAGGCACGCAGGCCATTGTCACCACACCCTACGGCGATGAATTTCCCATCGGGTGACCAACTCGCGCCATACAGGGTGTCAAACGTCAGCGGTTTGGAGAGTTCCAGCTTCTTGGCTGCTACATCCCAGATTTGGATCTCCCCCAAGCGCGCGGGGCTGCCACCGGTGACGAGGATTTTTTTCCCATCTGGGCTCCAGGCCAGCTTTTGCACGCGCTCAGAAAGGCCCACCAGACGCGCGACGATGCCAGTGCCATCCGACTTGTGGATCAGCACCTCATGGTAGCCTGCCACGGCGATCATGCTGCCATCAGGCGAATGCTCTAGCGAGGTGACGGCAGGAGCGGTGACGTACACGGGCGGATGCTCCATGTCATAGTGCGCCTGGGCGGAGGCAGGCGTATCATCTTTTGCCCCTTCAGCGATCCAACGCTTGAGCAAGGCAATCTGGGAAGCGTGCAGAGGGTCCCCCTTAGGCGGCATCTCTGCTTTGCCTTGGGCATCGGGGGTAGAGACCTTCAGCAGGTTCGACTCCTCTGGCTTTCCGGGGACGATGGCGGCACCTTCTTCACCACCGGCCAGCAGCTTGGCAAAGTCCGTCATGACGTAATCGCCCTTGGCCTTGGCAGGCTGGTGGCAGCCCGTGCAGTTCGCCTGGAGGATCGGGCGGATTTGTTTGTAAAACGAGACCGGCTTGGAGGCATCCACAGGCTCTTCTTTTGCCCACGCAGGGGCAGTCAAAGCGGCGAATAAAGCCAGTCTAAAGAGGGGGTTTTTCATAAGCACAGCAGGTGGGGAAATGACAAAATCAGCGCTACCAAACGCCATCTTCACACAGGCTCTTGCCCGAGGAAATCCCCAGGGCGGGATCATCCATGCTCTCAGGAGGATGGCACAGGCTCCAGTGCCTGCTCCATCGACGCTGCAACGTACTCGGGGCACAGGCACGTTTCTTGGCTAGGCTAGCCTCCCGCTCAGCGTGCTGCTTTGCCAATACACCAGAGGTGCTTGTAGCCACGGATGAAAAGCTGACCATCACTCACTGCGATGGAGCCGATGATCTTCTCGCCCAGAGAATTGGTGGAGACGAGTTCAAACTGAGGGCCGACTTTGTACACAAAGCAGTCGCCCCCTTGGTTCGCGGCATAGCACAGGCCATCGGCACTGAGGACTAGGGAAGACCAGTTTTGGCCCGTGGGACCAGGCCCCTTGAGACGCTCGGTATAGACCAGTTCCCCCGTTTTTAGATCCCGGCATTCGGCGATGCCGCCATCGCTGAGGAGATAATGGTGCCCGCCGTGAACGACGCCGCTGCCGATGCGCTGGCTGACTTTTGGCAAATGCCAGAGACGCTGCGCAGTCACATCCCCATGGCCGCCCGCTTGGATCGCCAAGCCCATGCCATTGTAGCCGCCGAAGGCGATGACGAGCCCCTCAGGAGTCATCAGGGGAGAATTATAGACCAGCTTATTGAGCCCAGCGCAGGTCCATAGTTCACGGCCCGTGGCAGGATCAAAGGAGGCCACACGGCCAGGGTAGCTGAGCACCAACTCCGCACGCCCTGCGACCTGGCGGGGCAGGGGATCGGCCCAGGAGCCTAGCCAGTTCTTGTTGCCAGATTCGCCGCTATCGCCGCCCGGTTCATCATGTTGCCAGAGGGTTTGGCCAGTCTTAAGGTCAAAGGCATAAAGGGTAGTCTTAGGGCCTGGGCCAAAGTTGAGAAAAACACGCCCTTCAGAGATGACGGGAGAGGTGCCGCAGCCCCAGATGTGGTGCTGCTTGCCTAGGTCGGTGCGCTTCCACAGCTCCTTGCCTTCCAGGTCGTAGCAATAGACACCGGCACTGGCAAAAAAGACCACCACACGCTGGCCGTCTGTAGCTGGAGATGCAGAGCAGTAGGGGTTGGTGGCGTGGGTCAGCTCAGGCTCACGGTAGGTGGTGCCAGCTTCCCAGAGTAGGCTTCCTGTTTTTCGGTCAAAACAGAGCAACAGGCGGCGTCCGGCTTTTTCGATGGCCTGGGTGACGAATACCTTGCCACCCCAGATGACGGGCGTGGAATTGCCACGGTCAGGCAGCGGCGTCTTCCAGACTACGTTTTCCGTTTGGCTCCAGGTTTGAGGCAGACCGGACTCGGTAGTCGTGCCATCGCCCTTTGGTCCGCGCCACATCGGCCAGTTGGCAGCGTGGAGCGGATGAAAAGCGATGGTGATCCCAGTGAGGCAGGTGAGAAAAATCAGAGGAGATTTCATGACCTACAGAAAAACGCCGAGATG
>JAIWOJ010000304.1 GCA_020216965.1 Prosthecobacter sp. | reverse complement strand
GGTCAGGCGCAAGATCACGAAACGGGTGAGCCGGTAATCCTCCCCTGCCCTTTCCAGCCAACTGAGGCAGGCGGAGAGGCGACCGCTTTTCCGAGGGGCGGCTTCCAGCGCGGTGGCTTCATCGATCATCGTGCTGCATCCTGGGACGCGGACGCTGTGACGTCAATCCGTCGCGGCGGCTCAGAGCATCTGGCCTTCGAGCGCCTGGACTTCTTTTTTCACGAGGGCGCCGACGCGGTGCTTCGCCAGATAGACCTGCGCGGCATTGATGCCGAGCGCCTCGCTCGTCTTCTTCACGCCCCAGCCTTTCATGACATAGCAGTCAAAGATCTGAAACTGGCGCGGGGAGACCTTGGCCTTCACGCGCTCAATGGCGGCGGAGGTGATGTTGTCCCGCCACTCCTTATCCCAGATGCTTTCCAGCAGGTTGTCTTTCTCATTGGTCAGACGGTCAAGAGCCAAGTTGCTGGTCTCCTCGCTGTCGGCATTGCCTTGATCAGCCAGGGAGGGCTGGCGCTTGCGGGCGCGGAAGACATCCAGCACACGCCAGCGGGTCATCTGGAGCAGCCAGGCCTTGAAGGAGCCTGCGCGCGGATCGTATTGCCCCTTCTGCACCTGGCGGGCGATGGCGATGATGGTCTCCTGGATCACATCGAAGGCCTCCTCGCGCGTCAGGCCGGCCTTGGTGGCGACGCTGTAAATCAGCCGCCAGTAGGTCTGGTAGAACTCGTTCCAAGTGCGCTGGTCCTCCCAGTTGTTGAGACGCTCAATGAGGGACTTGCGGGTCTTTTCCCACAGTCCCTTCTCTTTTTTCACTTCTTCTGGAATGTCTGGCGGTTCCTCCATCGGTTCGATTGTCAGCGGTTCGTCGCCGGTGTCAAACAGGGCTTCACGGGGCGGACTCCCCCGCCGGGAAAAAGGCGTTCTTTCTCCCAAAATCTGATACCCAGGTGCTGAAAATCAGGGGTAAAGGCCACGCATCGCCTTGGCCTCATGCACGCGCTTGATGCCCAGGCTCAGCGCCGCGAAGCGCATGGAAATCTGATTTTTGCGCGCATGGTTCAGCGTCTGCATGTAGGACTGCTCCAGCAGGCGGAAGAGCTTGTCCATGACCTCGCCCTCACTCCAGAAGAAGCTCTGGAGATCCTGCACCCATTCAAAGTAGGAGACGATGACACCGCCGCTGTTGCAGAGGATGTCTGGGATGACAAAGATTTCCGGCCGCTGGCTGAGGATCGCATCCGCCTCGGGCGTGGTGGGCCCGTTGGCACCTTCCGCCAAGATGCGGCACTGGATTTTGGCCGCATTTTCCTCAGTGATCTGGCGCTCCAGCGCCGCAGGCACGAGGATGTCACAGGGCAGCAGCAGCAGTTGCTCATTGGTGATGGGCTCTGACTCTGGAAAGCCGACCACGCTGCGCGTGGCCGCCACATGGTCGTTCAGCTTGTTCAGAGCCAAGCCCTGAGGATTATAAATACCGCCGAAAGCATCGCTGACGGCGATGATCTTGATGCCCTGTTTTGCCATGGAAACAGCGGCCACAGAGCCCACGTTGCCATAGCCCTGGATGACCGCAGTGGCCCCCTGCGCCTGAATGCCCAGCGTGTCCATCGCCCGCGAGACTAGGTAAGCAACGCCGCGCCCCGTGGCCTCACGCCGTCCCAGAGAGCCGCCGAGCAGCACTGGCTTGCCCGTCACCACCCCCGGCACAGCATGGCCGATCTGGAGTGAATAGGTGTCCATGATCCAGGCCATCACCTGCTCATTGGTGCCCACGTCGGGTGCCGGGATGTCCACCTGCGGGCCCAGCACGGGGATCAGCTCCTGGGTGTAACGCCGCGTCAGGCGCTCCAGTTCGCCGCTGGAAAGGTTGCGCGGATTGCAGGTCACGCCGCCCTTTGCGCCACCATACGGCAGGCCCACCAGCGCGCACTTCCAGCTCATCCACATGGCCAGCGCGGCGACCTCGCCAATCGTCACCTCCGGGTGAAAGCGAATGCCCCCCTTGGTGGGGCCCAGCGTCAGATGGTGCTGCACACGGTAGCCCATAAAAACCTGTGTACTGCCATCATCCATCCGCACCGGCACGGCGACCGAGAGGGCGCGCTTGGGCATCTTCAGACGGTCACGCGCCGTCTCGGGGATGTTCATAAAATCGGCCACCAGATCAAACTGCTGGCAGGCCATGCGAAAGGTCGGGGAATCGTAAAGATGGAGTTCCATGGTTTGGGGGGAAAGGGTGGTTGACGAGGCAGAGCGGGCCTCTGCTCAATTTCTGCTGCGCTCAGGTTAGATAACTTGGATGGGGCTTCCACTCACTCGTTTGCAGTATTCCAGTATTGCGTGCCACGGCGCAAGAATGGAGGACATCGCCCGTTTGTGCGATGTTCCACGGCTCGTAGCACGCTCACTCGCAAACCCTCACCCACACCCGCTTATGTTTCGCATCCCTGGCGTCCCTGGCAAAGACCTCTGCGACAAAGACCTCGGCATGACCCGCCGCGACATCCTGCGTGTGGGCGGTGCCTCCATGCTGGGCCTGACTCTCAACGGCATGTTCCGTGCCCAGGCCGCCTCCGCTGGCTCTGCCGCCGCAGGCCGCGCCGGCTGGGGAAAGGCCAAGCATGTGCTCATGATCTACCTCCAGGGTGGCCCCAGCCATCTCGACCTATGGGATCCCAAAGAAAATGTGCCGGACAAGGTCCGCTCCGCCTTCAAAAGCATCCCCACCAAGGTGCCAGGCCATCATTTTACCGAGATCCTGCCGCAACTGGCAAAGGTGAACGACAAGTTCACCATGATCAACTCAATGAGCTACACGCCCAACGGGCTCTTCAACCACACGGCAGCCATTTACCAGATCATGACCGGTTACACGACGGACAAGGTCAGCCCCTCCGGCCAGCTTGAGCCGCCAAATGCCAAAGATTACCCCAACTTTGGCAGCAACATCATCCGCCTCAAACCGATGGATGAGCCCATGCTGCCCTTCGTCATGCTGCCGCGTCCGCTCCAGGAATCGAACGTTGTGGGCAAAGGCGGCACCGCCGGTTTCCTGGGCAAAGCTTACGATCCCTACACCCTCTACCCAGATGGCGATGACCTCGACATGGGCAAGATGGACCGCATCAAGATTGAGGACCTCCAACTCCGCCCAGACCTCTTCAGCGTCCGCCTCCAGCGCCGCGCCAAGCTGCGGGATGCCATCAACGATCAGATGCCCACCATTGAAGCCGCTGTGAAGGATATGAGCCTCGACAGCTACTACAACCAGGCACTCAACCTCATCGCCAGCGGTCGTGCTCGCGATGCTTTCGCCCTGGAACGCGAGCCCACCAAGCTACGCGACCGCTACGGGCGCAACACCTTCGGCCAGAGTTGCCTGCTCGCCCGCCGTCTCCTAGAGGCTGGCACCCGCGTGGTTGAATTGATCTGGCCCAAAGTCGCCAACTCAGACAATCACAGTTGGGATCACCACGTCGGCCTTACCCAGCGCATGAAAAATCAGAGTGGTCCCATGCTCGACCAAGGGCTCAGCGCCCTCTTTGAAGACCTAGACGCCTCCGGCCTGCTGGATGAAACTCTCGTCGTAGCCCTCGGTGAATTTGGCCGCAGCCCTGAAAAAGGCGTCAGCACCTCGGGCAACGGAAACAGCGCCGATGGGCGCGACCACTGGCCCTACTGCTACACCGCTGTCATCGGAGGCGCAGGCATCAAGCGCGGCTACATCCACGGCAAGTCCGACAAAACCGGCTCAGCCCCGGTGGAAGATCCCGTCCACCCCACCGAGCTGCTCGCCACCATCTATCACGCCGTCGGCATCGATCCCGAAACCATCGTCTATAACCACCTCAACCAGCCCCGTGAGCTGGTGAAGGCAAAGCCGGTGACGCAGTTGTTTGCTTGAGCCTGAACTCGACTTGCCTGGTAACGGCAACCCCGCGTTTCAACCACCGCACTCCTCAAAACGCCTGAACAACGCGGAGCGTCTTGGAGTGCGCGCGGCAGCCGCCGCCGCTTTTGGGGGAGGCTCCCGATGCCCTTGCAGCCACCCGAAAAGCAGCAAATACCGGGTCTCGGAATGGCGATCCCTTGGTCCTGCAGCCACCCACAGAAAAGCGGTAGCTTGATGCT
>JAIWOJ010000303.1 GCA_020216965.1 Prosthecobacter sp. | reverse complement strand
CGCAGGCGCTTGGCCAGCAGCTCAAAGCTGAACGTGGTGGTGATGGTGAAGATGGTGGCATCTGGGAAGAAGGTGATCTTGGTGCCGGTGCGCTTGGGATCATCGAGATCGCCGAGCACATGCAGGGGCTCGGTGGTCTTGCCGCGCTCAAAGCCGATGGCGTAAATCTTGCCGTTGCGATAGACCTCAGCACGGAACCAGTCGGAAAGGGCGTTGACGCACTTGGCACCGACGCCGTGCAGACCGCCGGAGAACTCATAAGCGCCATCGCCGAACTTGCCGCCGGCGTGGAGGTTGGTGAGCACGAGCTCGACGGTGGGGATGCCTTCCTTGGGGTGGATTTCCACGGGAATGCCGCGCCCGTCGTCCTCGACACTGAGGGAGCCGTCGGCGTGGATGGTGATGAAGACGTTTTTGCAGTAGCCGGCTAGGAATTCGTCAATCGAGTTGTCCACCACCTCAAAGACGCAGTGGTGCAGGCCGCGCTCGTCCGTGAAGCCGATGTACATGCCAGGGCGCTCGCGCACGGCCTGGAGTCCTTCGAGCTTGCGGATCTGGGAGGCATCGTAGGCCTGTCCCTCGGCTACGGCGGTGGAAAATTCCACCTCGGGATTCGTGATGTCGTCTGGCATAAAATGGATCTGGGAAACCACCGCCTGAGTCCGTCCAGAAACCGCTTCGGAAACGTGCTCGATGGTTGTCCTTTCAGGCTAGCGAGACGGACCTTTCAGCCAAGACTTTTTTGCCCCTGAACAGGTGTTTTTTGAGCAGCACGCGTAGGCTCAGACAATCAGGCTTGCGCGCCGAAAAGATGCAGGGAAAACATGCCCTGATGAACGCAGAGAAGCCCAGCAAACCCAAGCTCAGTGGTCAGGCTGCCATCGCGCTCGCCTCCGCCGCGGGGGTGATCGTGGCGACGCGCATGAGCCGCACGGGTCTGCTGCTCACGGCGGGCCTCGCCTGGTATCTCTGGAAGCAGCAGGCTGAGCAGCCCCAGGGACACCTGCCCCCGGCCGATGAACAGCCCACGCGCGAGCCGCCCGACTTTCCTCAAGCACCGTGCCGTCCAGAGAACCAGGATGAAAAGGCATGGAGCGAGCTGCGAAAGGCCATCCAACCCTTCACCGGGGAGGGGACTTGATCCTGAAGACTGGCTTTTAGGCAGACAAAACTGCGGGTAGGCAGAACCTGGATACCGCTCTAGTTAGGAGCAGAACTGCCCCTATTGCCTAGAAAAGCGGCATCTGGGCTGAAATGGCGGCAGTGCCGGTCGGCGCACCTGCTTGGACGGAGCTTGTGAAATTTTTCACAAAATCGGGTTGCTGCCATCTTTCCGGGTCCGATACTCGTTTTCGATCCTGTCCTTCTCCCCCCATGCCTGCCCCTGAAGCTGCCCCTGCCCCTGCCGCGCCACCTCCTCCTGCGGACTTGGTGAACGTCCAGATCGATGGCGTGTGGTACAAGTTCCCCAAGGGCACTCGAATGATTGAGGCCTGCAAGCAGGTGCAGAAAGACGTGCCGCACTACTGCTACCACCCCAAGCTCTCCAGCCCCGGCAACTGCCGCATGTGCCTGGTGGAAATGGGGATGCCGCCCCGCCCGGCCCCCGGCCAAGAGCCGGAAAAAGACGAGCACGGCATGCCCAAGATCGGCTGGATGCCGCGCCCCGTCATCGCCTGCGCCAACACGGTGGCCGAGGGCATGGGCATCCGCACAGACAGCGTATTGACCCAGGAAGTGCGCAAGGGGGTGATGGAATTCCTGCTCATCAACCATCCGCTGGACTGCCCAATCTGCGATCAGGCAGGGGAGTGCCGCCTGCAGGAGTTCAGCGTGGAGCACGGGCGCGGTGAAAGCCGCTTCCGCGAGGAAAAGGTGAAAAAGCCAAAGAACGTGGACATCGGCCCGCGCGTCCGTTTGGATGATGAGCGCTGCATCATGTGCAGCCGCTGCATCCGTTTCACCGCCGAAATCGCAGACGATCCTGTGCTGGGCTTCACCGAGCGTGGTAGCCATACCACCCTGGCCGTGCATCCCGGACGCCGCCTTGAGAACAATTACTCCCTCAATACGGTGGATATCTGCCCCGTCGGTGCCCTGACCAGCAATGACTTCCGCTTCAAGCAGCGCGTCTGGTTCCTCAGCGAGACGAATAGCATCTGCACCAAGTGCGGTCGTGGCTGCAACACTAAAATTGGTGCCCGTGGTGACACGATCTACCGCCAAACGCCGCGTGAAAACAATGACGTGAACTCCACCTGGATGTGCGACCAGGGCAGGCTGGATTTCCACTTTGTGAATAGTGAATTCCGCCTGACCGACCCCATGGTGAAAACCGGCGGCAAGCACCAGATGACCACCTGGAAAAAAGCCATCCAAGCCGTGGCCGATGCTGCCTCTGGAGTGAAGGGTGAGGAGATCGCCATCATCGCCAGTGCGCGCATGACCAACGAGGAGCTGTTTTTTGTGAAGCAACTGGCCCGCATTCTGGGCACGGAAAACCTAGACGTGATCCCCCGCACGGGCGGCGCTGACAACTACCTGCGCGCTGATGATCTGAACCCAAACACCACTGGCGTGCGGCAAATCCTCGGCATTGAGCCAGGGGCCAAGCTGGCTGGAATCAGCGAGCTGATGAGCCGTGGTCGGCTGCGCGTAGTGCTGGCCCTGGGCGAAAACCTGCTGAAGGCGGGCTTCGAGCAGCGTGATCTGGAAAAAGTAGGCACCCTTGTCTCCCTGCACATCCTGGCGAATGCCAGCGCGGAGCTCAGCCAGGTCGTGCTGCCAGGCAGCTCCTACGCCGAGACACGCGGCAGCATGATCAACGTCACCGGTCGCCTCCAGCGCCTGAACAAAGCGGTGAACTCCCCCGGCAACGCCCGCGACACTTGGGAAATCTTGCGCGACCTCGTCGTCGCCTGCGGTGGCTCAAACGGGCTCCACAGCATTGAGGATGTCTTTAGCCGCCTGGCTGCCGAGGTGCCCTGCTTTAGCGGCCTCAGCTTTGCCAAAATTGGCGACCTGGGCGTGCAGGTGGTGGAAACCGGCGAAAAAGTGCCGCTGCTGGAGCGCGAAAAAGAGCGCAAGGCCAAGGGCATCATCGTGGGGTGAACCCAGGCATGATGAAAATCGTCGAACCCGCCGAAGTGGCTTTTTTCTCCAGGCCATGATCGCGGAGCAGATTCGTCGCCTACTCACCGCGCAGGCTTGGATGACCAGCCCTGGGCAGGGAAGCTGTTTTGACGGACAGGAAAAATCACCCCCCATGCTGACCCGAGGTATCACTGGGGCATCCCAGCCCCAGGCTCAGCGGATGAAGTAGCTTAGGTTTTCCAGCTCCACGGCCAGGTCCACGCTGTTCACCACCACATGCTCAGGCACGTCGAGGATGGTAGGGGAAAAGTTGAGGATGGCCTGAATGCCCGCCTCGACCATTTGGTTCGTCACCGCCTGGGCGCTGTTGGCTGGCACCGTGAGGATGGCCATCTTGACCTGATGCTGACGGATGAAAGCCGCCATGTCTTCCATCGGCAGGATGGGCGTGCTCAGCCCCGCCTGGGCACGGGGGGCCAGGTCAAAGGCCGCGGCGACCTCAAACCCCTCCTTACGAAAGCCCCCGTAGCGCAGCAGGGCAGAACCCAGATTCCCCACACCGACGAGGATGACCGGCTGAAGGTGGTTCTGGCCCAGCACCTTGGCAATGGTACTGCTCAGTGCCTCGACGTTGTAGCCCAGCCCGCGAGTGCCGAACTGGCCGAAGTAGGTGAGATCTTTGCGCAACTGCGTGGGCTTCACACCCGCAGCTTTGGCCAAGGCATCCGAGGAAACCGTGTCCACAGCATTTTCCTTCAGCTTGCTTAGGCAGCGCTGGTAAATGGAAAGCCGGTAGATCGACTTGCGTGGGATGTCTATGCGGGTCACTTGTGAAAAATCACCCACTTTTCACGGTTGTCAATCACCTCGGCGGGGCATTGCCCAGAGTCGGCAGCGGCGGAAGTCGGCGTGTCATCACCCAGGCGATGATGTCCCAGCGCTGCTCGGGGGTGAGCACTGTTTCAAAGCTGAGCATCGGCGTGCCGTTCAAGCCCGTGGCTAGCACGCGGTAGATGTCCTGAGGTCGGTCCCCGCAGCGCAGGTGCGGCTGGCGTAGGTCCGAG
>JAIWOJ010000302.1 GCA_020216965.1 Prosthecobacter sp. | reverse complement strand
TCGTTCTCTATCTCTGAACCTAAAAGCTGAGATCAGAACCGCAGATGACGCAGAAAACGCAGAGGATGAGTGTGTTAGGAAGGTCTGCCCATTCACCGAATCTGTGCCTCAATGATTTCATCCATCCCTTTGAAAATGAGGTAAATAAGCAGCAATCTGGATACCCATTTTCCTTTTCAGGCTGAATTGAGGCCAAAACAAAAAAGCCTGCGGGGTCTTCCGCAGGCTAGGTTGAGCCTCAAGGGGTGGCTGGCATTACTTCGCAGGCTTCCAGTTCTTCACAAACTCCAGGCATTGGGTGATCTCGGGCACGCTGGTTTCCCAGTTGTGCTCGTATTCACAATGCAGTGGGCCGGGGTAGCCTTGGGCGTGGTATTCGGCCAGGATGCCTGCGATATTGCTTTTTCCCTGACCGAAGGGCAGGTCGTGCGCCTTGGAGTTGCCGAACTCGTTGAGGTCTTTCATGTGGCTATCAAAGATGCGGCCTTTGAGGATCTTGATGCACTCCACGGGATCTAGCCCGCTGCGCACCCAGTGACCGACATCGGCGCAGGCCCCGAGGCGTGGGTCGCGGTCTTTGACGAGGCTGAGCACATAGTTCGGATCCCAGAAGAGGTAGGCGCGATCCAGCGGGCGCTTGGGATGGTTATGGATGGCCATCTTGATATCGAACTCTTTGACCAGCGCCTCGATGCCGTCCATGCCAGCCACGTCGGGCTCGCTCACCACAATGCTGATGCCCATGGTTTTGCAAAATTCGAATACCTTGCGGTCAGCGGCAGCGTCTTTGCCGAGCTTGACCACGCCGTAGCCGACGGCGGTGAGCCCTTTGTCTGCCAGGTGCTGCTTGACCTTGGCGATCATCTCGGGCGTGGCGTTGTGGTCCCACTTGGTTGTGTCATCGAACTTTTGACCTGGGTAAAACTCAATGGTCTTGCCACCAGCCTGGGCGGTTTTGTCCATCGCCTCAAAGACGGTGTAGAGCCGGAAGCTGTAGGCCTGGCAGCCAGCGTAGAAATGGCCGACCTTGGCAGATTCAGGAATCTCAGCCGCAAAGGCTGCGGTGGTGAGGAGAGAGAGGAGCAACAGGGCTTTTTTCATGGGTTGGAGAGGGGATAGGGAACGGGGCGGCAAACGCGGCTTCTTTCGGAAATCCTGGCCGGATTCAACGCATGAGGAGGCTTTCTTCCAGGGGAACTTCACGACGCAGGGCGCGGCCAATCTGGCCGGTGAGCCAGAGGTAGTGGTCGGTTGGCAGTTCGGGCTCGGTAACAAAGCCACGCGTGCCGACGGGCACCTTGGAGGCGGTTTTGAAGATCGCCGTGCCCTCATCCATCTCATCAAACATGGCCACATAGAGCATGGTGGTGCCTAGCCGGATGCGCTCGCGTGCCTGATGCCACAGGAAGCGCCCGCCAGCGCGTGGGATTTGGTTGAGCGGCGCTTCCTTGCCGCGCAGGTGCATGAGATTGGCCCAACTGAAGCCGGGGAAAATGACGGGGAGATACTCCTGCCCGTGCTGGCGGCACCACGCGGCATCTGCCTCGTGCACGGCGGAGATCATTCGTGAGGCAGTGGGCTGATCGGCATAGCGCCCCACGGCCCAGGGGCTGAGGATGTCTGCCTTGCGCAGCACGGCGTGTAGCTTGGGGTCCGGCGCGGCATCGCGGTCCAGGGTGCGCCAGCCCCAGGGCACCCCGGCCAAGACCGTGAGCTTGCCAAACTCGGGATTGTCATGGAGGAACCGCAGCAGCGCGTGGCATTCGTCCAGTGTGTAATCCCTGCCATCGCCAAAGCCGATGCCCCAGACTGCTACGAGGGGCTTACCGGCATGTTTTTGATACGCGGAGCTCTCCAAAAGCTGCTGCTCCTGACGCAGGTGTTTCCAGTCTTGCATCACCAGAGATTCAATCTCGCCTTTCCTCAGGCCACTCAAGTCATACATGATGGCAAAAGACCTGCCCGTGGCCTCTGCGGCCTGGCGCACATGGCGCAGCACCGTGTCGGCATGGGAGCGCCCACGTGGCTCACGCAGGGTGGCACCGAAGCGCTGGAGAAATACGCCATCGATGCCGTGTTCACGCATCCACTCAAAATGCCGACGCACGGTTTTCGGATGTGCTGAGCTGAAGACCTGCGCCACGCTGCCATCGGCAAAGCGCAACGGCGTATCGTGAAGTTCGTCAGGATCAAAACCGGAGACATCCGGCCAGAGATCGATGTGACAGTGGCCGGGTTTTTCAAAACCGTAATGCCGCCAGCCAGCACCGGAGGCATCCGCAGGCGTGGAAAACCAGCCCTGGTAGCCGCACATCACCTTTCCCAAGAGTGACTCGTGAGCATGAAGTCGGTAGGCCAACAGCAGCAGAACGAGGAGCGCTGATTTCATGGATGGAGCAGTTCAGGCGGAGTTGGAAATGGGCAACGAATCAAGAAAGGCCAGCACGCGCCGCTCAGACCAAGGCTGAAGGCCAGCACGGAAATCGATGAAACCGACATGGCCGCCGTGGGCGGGTGCTTCGAGGTGAAAGTGAGGGTTTTGCAGCGCAGCAGCCTCGGGAAAGGAAGGCGCGGCCAGCAGTGGGTCATTGCGGGCGCTGAGAAGGAGGCTGGGCACCTGGATGTTTGGCAGGTGCGGCAGGGCGCTGGCGCGGGCCCAGTAATCGTCCGCGTTTTCAAATCCATGCAGCGGCGCGGTGACGCGCTCGTCGAATTCCTTGATCGTCGTCACGGCGTCGATGCCGTCCTTGCCTGCCAGCCGGGCGCGCAGCTCAGGGAAGCGCCTGGCTTTGCGCAGCGTCTTCACTTTCAGCGATTTCAGGAAGCGGTGCAGGTAGAGGCGGTTACGCGGATCTTCATCCAGCACACGGGCGCTGGAGGCGAGGTCCACGGGCGAGGAGATGGCCACGGCAGCGCACACGGCGGGGTGCGCCGGGGCCTCCCCCACGCATTTCAGGCTGATGTTTCCACCCAGGCTGAAGCCGATGAGGGCGATGCGGCTGTGCTCGCGCGCCGCATGGGTGATGACCTGACGCAGGTCGCCCGATTCGCCGCTGTGGTAGGAGCGGGGCAGGTCGTTTTCCACCCCGCCGCAGCCGCGATAATTCCAGGCCAGCACATCCCAGCCCGCAGCAGCCAGGGTGGCGGCCATGCCGCGCATGTAGTTGGCCTCGGCGGAGCCCTCCAGCCCGTGCGAGAGGATGGCCAGCCGGTTTGCGCCCTGCCGCAACCAGAAGAGATCGAGGAAATCGCCGTCCGGTAGGCGCAGCCGCTCGCGGGACCAGCGGCCAGGGTGGCGCTTGGGCAGCAGCACGGGCAGGATGGTCTGCGCGTGACCGCCGCGCAGCCAGCGCGGGGCGCGGTAGTGGGAGGTGACAAGCGGCATCAGGTCAGGAAACGCTCCGCCTGCGCTAGGTCGGCGGGAAAAGTGATCTTGGGGTTGGGCGTGGGGTTTTCCACCACGAAGACCTCCGTGCCGATGTGCTGCACGGCGGAGACTTCATCCGTCACCAGCGCGCCATCGCGGATCACGGCCTCGTAGGCACGCACCAGCAGCGTTTTGTCAAAGACCTGCGGCGTCTCCATGACCCACACGCCCGTGCGGTCGAGCGATTCAATGATGCGCCCGCTAGCGTCCGCGCGCTTGATCGTCTCCGTCATTGGCCGTGCGCAGGCCACGGCCTGGTGCTCGCGGGCGGCGGCGACGCACCTGGAAATCTGCGCCGGATGGATCAGCGGCCGCGCGCCGTCATGCACGGCTACGATGTGCGAGTCTGGCGAGCAGGCCTGCAGCCCATTCCAGACGGAAAAGTGCCTCTCCGCCCCGCCCGGTACCACAGTGCGCAGTTTAGAAATGGGATGCTGCTCCTGCCAGCGGGCGATCTCCGCCGCCACCTCCTCCCCGCCCACCACGATGATCTCGTGGATGTCCGGGCAGGCCTGAAACTCCCCCAGCGTGCGCTGCAGCACCGGCACCTCCCCCAGCAGGGCCAGAAGCTTGTTGAACCCCATACGCCGGCTGCTCCCGGCGGCGACGATGATGGCGGAGGTCATGGGTGGGCTTTGATTGTATCAAAGAGAGGGTTCATTATTTTATTTAGAGAGTCGTTATTCCAACTTAAATCGTTCATTATGAACTTATAAAATGCAAACTTTGATCG
>JAIWOJ010000301.1 GCA_020216965.1 Prosthecobacter sp. | reverse complement strand
CGGACAAAATCGTGGCATTACTGAAGCGACCAAGCTGCTCGTCACTCGTGGCAATCAGACCATCGGCAAGCTGAGCATCGTCTCCGTCGAAAAAGAGCGCACTGTGGCAAACATCCAGTTTGAGACCCTCGCCAACGGCATGAGCATTGCTCCTGGAGATCGTGTGATCTTGGAAAACCTCACGCAGTAATTTCCCCACGGACACACGAAGCCAACACGATGACGATTTGTCTCATGAATGCCAAGACCGCAGGCCCGTGGGTTACCTTGACGCTTGTGCTGGTGAGCGTCCTCATCGCTTCATGCAGCTCTTCAGACGAGCCAAAGCGCCGGGAACGCCAGCCGCCCCCTGTGGCAGATAGCACACTGCCATGGAACCGCCCCACCAAATGGGAAGGCACAGGACGTTATGGGCAGATGATGCCCATGAGCCGCTAAGTCAGGAAGGATGCTGCCCTGAGCCTAGGCAGAGACCTGGGCGGGGGTAAATAGGCGATCCCGCTGTGCTGGGAAGCGCCAGTGCTGGATGCTGCTGTTCCCCGCGAAGCAGCAGTCTTGTCCGTGTGGCTCAGATCTTCCTTTGGAGAATGATCTCATGGCAGCTCTAGAATAGCCAAGTTTGGCACTAGCATTGGCCCGTTTCTGGCGCTTGAAATAGCCACGTCACCCAACCAAGACTGCAATGCCTCCTGACGCCGCCCTGAAGCCACGTCCGAATCAGCCACCTGGGCTCCAGGAAGCTGCGGCTGGTGGCCTGACGGGCTACCGCCCTGAGCCTGGCGTCTATGATGAGATGATGGATGCGGCAGGAGGGATCCGCCCCCATTGGCGCACGTTTGCCAGTTATCTGCAGCAGTGTGGAAAGGCGGACCATGAAGCCCGCGTGGCTGACGTTCAGCGGCTGCTGCGAGACCATGGCGTCACCTACAATATCTATGAGGACGCGCTGGGCACGAGCCGCCCTTGGGCTCTGGATATTCTGCCCTTCATCGTTTCACAGGAGGACTTTAGCCATGTGCAGGCTGGCATCGATCAGCGCTGCCGCCTGCTCAACGCCATCCTGCTGGATCTCTACGGCCCACAGCGTCTGCTGAAGGATGGCCTGCTGCCGCCTCGGCTCATTTTCGCGAACCCTGGCTACCTACGCCCGGTGCTGGGGGTGAACCCACCGGGGGGGCGCTTTGTTTTTAGCATGGGCTGTGATCTGGTGCGCGATGATGCCGGGCGCTGGCAGGTGCTGGCAGATCGTGCCCAGGCACCTAGCGGCCATGGGTATGCCTTGGAGAACCGCATCATCATGGCCAATGTGCACGCGGAGGAGTTTGGTGCGTCGAAAATCCGCCGCCTCGCCTCTTACTACGAGATGAAGCGGGAGATGCTGCGCTCTCTGGCACCCAGGCACCGTCAGGGAGAGGCTGGCATCCTGATGCTGACGCCGGGCCCGCACAATGAGACCTACTTTGAGCACGCTTTCCAGGCGCGCTACCTGGGCTTTCCCCTGGTCGAGGGGGCTGACCTCACGGTGCGCGACCGCCACCTGCTGCTCAAGACGCTGGAGGGGCTGCGCCGAGTGGACGTGGCCATCCGCCATGTGGATGACATTTACTGCGATCCCCTGGAGCTCCAGCCGGACTCTCTCCTGGGTGCGGCTGGCCTGCTGGAGGCTTGGCGCAATGGCAGCATCGCCCTAGCGAATGGGCTTGGCACGGGCTTGGTAGAAACCCCCGCGCTGCATCCCTTCATGCCCGGCCTTTGCAGGCACCTGCTGGGGGAAGAGCTGCAACTGCCCTGCGTGCCCACTTGGTGGTGCGGCCAAAAGAGGGAACTGGACATGGTGCTGGCAGAGCCTGACCGCTGGGTCATCAAGCCCGCCTTCCTGCGCGGCTCCAGAGATCCGGTTTTTCTCTCGGACCTGGATGCGGAGCAAAAAAGCCGCATGCTCGCCACCATCCAGGCATCTCCGCACGAGTGGGTGGCCCAGGAGGTGTTGCAACTCTCCACCACGCCCACCTGGACGGGCACCCAGATTGAGCCCCGTGCCCTGGTCTGGCGCGCATTCGCGATCGCCCAGGGGGAGGGCTTTGCCACGATGCCTGGCGGTCTCTGCCGCGTCAGCCCCGAACCGCAGCGCTGGCTGGTGACGATGCGCAGTGGCGGCATCAGCAAGGACACCTGGGTGGTCGGTGACGGGCGGCCTGATCCCTTTTATGAAAACCTCAGCCGCCAGCATTCCGTCGTCATCCGTCCGGCGCGCCCGCCGAGCGGGGTGCCGAGCCGCGTGGCGGACCACCTTTTCTGGCTTGGGCGCTATGCGGAGAGGCTGGAGGCCGCCGTGCGCGTGCTGCGTGCTGTCATGCAGCGCCTTTCGGGAGAGCGCAGCCAGATTCAGAGCCATGAAGTCCAGGGCTGCATCGCCCTCATGGCCCATTTGGGCCTGGTGCCCGACGGCACCGTCAACGTCATCGAACATCTGCCTGCCCTCTTTCAGGATGGCCGCAGGCAGGGCAGCATCCCCGATCTGCTAGGGCGGCTGCGCTACAATGCGGCGGCAGCGCGCGACCGCCTCTCTGATGACATGTGGCGGCTGATCAACCGCCTGGAGCGGGATGCCAGGCTGCCCGCAGGTGCCTTTGCTGCCTCCATGGCCCAGGGCGTTCTCGATACCCTCGTCCTGGACCTGGCCGCCATCGCGGGCATGCAGCAGGAAAACATGACCCGTGGGCATGGGTGGCGCTTTCTTGAGCTCGGCAGGCGCATGGAGCGCGCCTGCGCGGTGCTGGGCCTCGTCGGCACAGCCACCCATCTTTCAGGGGCGGATGACAGCTTGCTCACCCCGCTCCTGGAGATCTGTGACAGCTCCATGACCTACCGCCGCCTGCACTACGCGCGGCCTAGCCTCGTGCCCGTGCTGGATCTGCTGCTGCTCAATGAAATCAACCCCCGCTCTGCCATGCACCAATTCCAGATCCTGGGCAAACAGGCGACGCAACTGCCCCTGGCCCCCGGCCTGGACCTCACCACCAGCCCACGCCAACAGATTGACGGGCTGATGTCTGACCTCACCGCCCTGAATCTCGACGCCCTCGCACGGCAGGAAAACGGCGTGCTGGCAGGCATCCCGGCCTTTACGAAAAAGCTCATGGAAGACCTAGAGCGGCTCTCTGACACCATCACGGAGCACTATTTTTCCCACGCCAGTCGAAAGATGGATTGAGCTGACCACCTCCCCCCACGCTACGCCAAACGCCGTGCGCTACCAGATCACCCACCGCACCACCTACACCTACGAGAGCCCGGTAACCGTCGGCCACTACATTGCGCGCCTGGAGCCGCGGGCCCTGCCCTTTCAGGAATGCCCCTGGCACTCCATCACCATCCGCCCTACCCCCATGCAGCAGTCAGAGCGTGCGGATAGCTTCGGCAATGCCTGCGTCTATTTTGAGATCGAAGGTGCCCACCAAAAGCTGGAGGTCATCGCCCGCAGCCTGGTCGAGGTCACCCAGGCACCTGCGCTGGACCCTGCCGCCACCCCTGCCTGGGAGACCATCCGCGATGCTTGCCGCACGGATCTGGCCACGCCTGCATCCATGGCGGGTGAGCTTGTCTTTGCCTCCCCCATCATTCCCGTCGGCACGGCCTTTGCAGACTACGCTCGCCCCTCTTTCCCAGCCCGCCGCCCCGTGCTGGATGCCGTCTGTGATCTCAACCGCCGCATCCACGATGATTTCATCTTTGACCCTACAGCCACGGACTTTGCCACGCCTGTGGACCAGGTGCTGCACAAGCGCCGCGGCGTGTGCCAGGACTTTGCCCAGGTGATGATCGCCTGCCTGCGCAGCCTGGGCTTACCCGCCCGCTACGTCAGCGGCTACCTCGAAACGCTGCCCCCGCCTGGGCAGCCCAGGCTGATCGGCGCAGATGCCTCCCATGCCTGGGTCTCCGTGTACTGCGGGGAGGAGATTGGCTGGATGGACGCGGACCCCACGAACAACCTGCTGCCCTCAGACCGCCACGTCACCGTAGCCTGGGGGCGGGATTTCAGCGATGTCAGCCCCCTACGCGGTGTCACCATCGGCGCTGGGGAGCAATGGCTCCAGGTCGCCGTCGATGTCTTGCCAGAGGGGGACTAATCCCCCATGCCGCATTTCCAGGGCCTTCCCGCCCCCATCAGAAATGTGGCGTACAGGATGATGGCCC
>JAIWOJ010000300.1 GCA_020216965.1 Prosthecobacter sp. | reverse complement strand
GCATGGGCATTGAGAAAATCATCCCCCGGCAGGAGCACCTGGGCACGCCGCGCGGGCTGGACGATGCGCAACAACTCACCGAGGCGGCGCGCCAGCACCTGCGGCAGCATTTCCTGACGGCAGACGCTGCCCTCACGGGCGTAAACTTTGCCATCGCCGAGACGGGCGGCTTTGTGGTCTGCACCAATGAAGGCAATGCCGACATGGGCGCGCACTTGGCCCCCCTTCACATCGCCTGCATGGGCATTGAGAAAATCATCCCCCGGCAGGAGCACCTGGGCGTCTTTCTGCGCCTGCTAGCGCGCAGTGCCACGGGGCAGCCCAGCACGGTTTTCAGCTCGCATTTCCTCAAACCGCGCGCCGGTCAGGAGATGCACCTCGTGCTGGTGGACCATGGCCGCAGCCGCCAGCTAGGGCGGGCAGATTACCGCAAAAGCCTGGCCTGCATCCGCTGTGCAGCCTGTTTTAATACCTGCCCGGTCTATCGCCGCAGTGGTGGCTACAGCTATAGCTACTTCATCGCTGGCCCCATCGGCAGCATCCTGGCCCCCAATGTGGACAAGGCCGCGCACGGGGACATGCCTTTTGCATCCACGCTCTGCGGCTCCTGCACGGCGGTCTGCCCGGTCAAGATCGATATTCACGCGCAACTGCTGAAGTGGCGCCAAGAGATCACCGCAGAAGGTCATGCGCCGTGGTGGAAAAGCCTGGCCATGCGTGTGATGGGGTTTGTCTTGAACCGCCCCAGGCTCTACGCGCTCACAGGCCGCTTCACCCGCCGACTTTTGCCCCTGGCAGGGCGATTGAGGCGAGATCCGTGGACAAAAGCACGGGATTTACCCACCCCTGCTACGCAGTCCTTCCGTGAATGGCTGGCGAAAAACCCCAGACCCCGCCGATGAGCCGCACCCGCATTCTCCATGCCGTCCGCCAGGCCCAGCCTGAAGCTAGGCCGCTGCCTGCCCTAGATTCTCTCGGCGTAGGCGGGCAGTCACCGTGCTCCCTAGCCCATCTGACAGCCATCTTGGATTTCATCGGCGCGCGTGTGGTGCGCGCACCCCGCCTGGAGGATGCCGCGCTCTGGATGCGTGAAAATCTGCCCCCGGATGCCAAGATCGCCTCACGGGTCACAGCGCTGCCAGGGAATGTGGACCTAGCCGCTGGCATCCATCCGCATGACCTGGATGGCATCCACTGCGCCGTCATTCCTGCACGCTTTGCCGTCTGTGAAAACGGTGCCGTGTGGGTGGAGGAGGCGGACCTAGGACACCGGGTGCTGCCCGTCATCGCTGAGCAACTGCTCATCCTGCTCCACGCGGAGGATTTGGTGGCGAACATGCACGCCGCCTATCAACGCATCGGGCAAATGACCAGTGGTTTTGGCCTCTTCCTGGCTGGCCCATCCAAGACAGCGGATATTGAGCAGTGCCTGGTCATCGGTGCCCACGGGGCACGCGGAGCCACGGTTTTCATCTGGGGCTGAAACCCTTATGCCCCCCTCTCATCCCGTAAGCCACTTTTTCCTGGCACTGGAGCATCCCAGAAACGCAGTGTTCGGATTCATTCGGGATACCGCAGTGGCCAGTGACGCAGCCCCCATATCTGCGAGAACTTCGCCATCCGGGTTGAGGAATCCAGCGCACACTCCATGGAGCCGGGACGTTGCGCTTTTTCATGGTATCAGAGGGCAAGAGTTCAGCCCTTCGCTGCCAGGCTCTGTAGCTCGCGCTCGGTCTTGTCCAGAAGGCGATGTGCGTCCTCGTAGGCTTCTACCAGTTCCGTGAGTTCACGGAAGTATTCCTTCTGCACAGCATTCAAGCGGCGCACTGCTAGCTGTGTGCAGAGCGTGCTGGCGGTGGTGTAATCTTTTGCGGATTTGATGGGTGTCAGCGGATGCAGCGCCCACAGACCGGAGATCGTGGCCGGGACGCTGAAAGGAGCGGTTGGCTTGCGGGTGGTGGCGCTCATAGTCGGTTTTTCCAGGTATTCTTGCTGTATTCCGCGTGTGTCAGGAGATCGAGAATGAAGACTTTTCCTGTTTCGTAATGGATCGCGGTGAGAAGTCGAAAAGCTTTGCCGGAGATATTAAAAACCGTGACAGGCCGGTGACTGGAAACGCGCACTTCATCGGCATGGGGGAAGTCGGCTCGTGTGGCTGTCAGGTTCCGCCACTGCGCCACCTTTGCCACGCTCAGCCAGTGCAGGAGCGAGGGAGCGGACTTTGGATGTTTGCGGGCAAATTCCAAGAGACGCGGAGGTTTGATGATTCGCATACGCAGGAAAGTTCTGGCGGCTCATAACGCGGTGATGAATGCTCTGACTATTCCAGACCTACCCCCCACGCGCAAGGTGGACGCTTGGCCGAACTCATGTCCTGTCTTGTCATTCCTGAATCATTATGCGCACCTACTTTCCGCGAGAAAATCAGCGCTGAGCTCCATCAGTTGCGGGCAGGAATCCCGCTTCTTGCGCTTGATTGGTCGCCTGCGTCCGGTAGTGTCGATTTCTGGCGTTTCCATCTGCCCAGAGTGCCTTTACTGTCCCCTAACTGTCCACTCCCTTCCAGTCTGAATAAGGATTTTTCAGTTAAAACATTGAGGTTCAACAACTTGCTCCTGTAGCTCAACGGTTAGAGCAGGGGACTCATAATCCCTTGGTTCTCGGTTCGAATCCGGGCGGGAGCACTTGCCAGCTTGCCGCTTCAGCGGCGAAAAACCCCCAAACCTAGCCCCCCGCCCATGCGCATCGCTATCTTCGGAGGCAGCTTCAATCCTCCCGGACGCCATCACCAAGCGGTGGCAGAGGCTCTAGCGCGCGAATTTGACGAAGTCCGCGTCATCCCCTGTGGCCCGCGTCCTGATAAGGCGATGACGGAGAGCATCCCGCCCGTGTATCGGGCTGCATTGGCCGACCTCGCCTTTGGCGGGATGGAGAGGGTGGTCGTGGATCTCTCTGATCTGGAGCAGGATAGTTTTAGCCGGAACTGGCAGCTCCAGGAGCGTTTTTCCCAGCAGGGAGAGGTGTGGCACGTCGTGGGCACAGACCTCATTACCGGCGGAGCACGGGCTGCGTCAGCCATCCAGACGAGCTGGGAACGCGGCGGTTGGCTGTGGGAAAATGCCCGGTTTGCCGTGTTGACCCGCCCTGGACATGAGGCCACTACCGCCGACCTGCCGCCGCACTCACGACTTATCCGCCTGGATGCGCCGGGCTCCAGCACGGAGATTCGTGCCCGCCTGAGCCATGGGCAGGCTGTGGATGACCTCATCTCACCCCGTGTGCGTGCTTATATTGAGCGCTACGGGCTCTATCGCGCTCCCGTGCCCGGCACCTGGGCCCATGCCAGCCTGCGCGATCAGCCTTTTCTCCTCTCCGCAGATGCGGAAAACCCGCGTGTGGCAGCCTGGATGGAAAAAATCGGGCCCGGCGTCCGCGAAGGCAGGGCTGGATTTATCTCCGTCCTTGGGGGGGATGGGGCCATGCTCCGCTGCATCCGTGAGCACTGGCGGGAAAGGCGGCCCTTTTTCGGCATCAATGCTGGGCACTTGGGTTTCCTGATGAATGCCCCTGGGCAAGTCTTTAGCTGCGATTTCCCACCGGAGGATGTGATCCTGCGGCAGCTACCGATGTTGTTCCTGGAGTTTGAGGGGGAGGATGGCACCGTGCGCAGTGCCTACGGTTTCAATGACGCCTGGCTAGAGCGTAGCACCAGCCAGAGCGCCTGGCTAGAAGTGCGGGTGAACGGTGTGCCAAGGATCCCACGCCTGGTCAGCGATGGCGCGCTGGTGGCCACGGCGGCAGGGTCCACCGCCTATGCCCGCAGTATGGGAGCGAGCCCGCTTTTGGCAGACACGCCCGCTTGGTTGGTCGTCGGCTCCAATGTCATGGAGCCCGCTCACTGGCGGAGTGCCCTGCTGAGCACGGATAGCTGCGTGGAGATCCGCAATCTCTCCCCACAGCACCGGCCTGTAGAGGCCTTTGTGGACGGTCACAGCATGGGTGCCGTGGTGGCCCTACGCGCACGGATTAGCCGCGCTGCCGCTGTGGAATTAGCCTTTTGTGCCAGCCACGATATGGCAGACAAAATCGCTGCCATTCAGTTTCAGAGTCATGGTTGATCTCCCCTACTTGGCACGCGGCTGCATGTAATAGAGGCCATTGGTGATGGCATAGGCGTTTGCCAGGGGCATTCTCTTGAGAGC
>JAIWOJ010000299.1 GCA_020216965.1 Prosthecobacter sp. | reverse complement strand
CCCCCACGGAGCGCGAACTCGAAAAAGCCACCGCCCTCCTCGCCAGCGCCAAGCCCGAAGACCGCCGCACCACGCTGGAAGATCTGTTTTGGAGCCTGATGAGTTCGAAGGAGTTTTTGTTTAATCACTGACTGACTAGCCATTTTCTGAGTCCAAATCTCGATATTTGGTAGCGGTGTTGAGGGTGAATGGATCGCTGATAACAACGGCGTCGCTTTTTTTCTCCACGGCTAGAGTCTCTGATATAGCGTTATTCTAAAGCCTGGTTTTTTGCTTGATGCCAGGCGGGATGCGCCGTGATGGTATGTCTTATCCCAACCAACCCGTCTTTGCCCGTGCCAGACTCCACCGTGCCCACCCTGTCGCATGTCCACGCCCAGTTGGCTGATGCCAAGCTGGAGGATGCCTTGGCTGCTAGCGGAGAACTTTTGGAGCGCCTGCGCGCAGAGGGGGACAAATTGACCTTGGTCCGCTGCCTACTGGCCAGAGCTGAGGCGGCGCGTGGTCTGGGGCTTCTGGATGTCGTTACAGCCGCCTGTGCAGAAGGGCTTCCGCTGCTGGAGGATGAGCCAGAGAGTCTTTCCCTGCGTGGCCTACTTCGCACGCAACTGGCGGTAGCGCTCGACCAAGCGGAGCAACCCGCCGCCGCTGAGACGGAGTATGAGCAAGCCATCGCTGACCTAGAGGCTGCGCCTGAGCCTGAGCTGATGATTGCGGCACAGTTGAGAAATAACCTTGCCATGATCTACAAGGGGCTGGGCAAATTTGCACAGGCAGAATCCCACTGTGTAAGCGCTCTGAATACCCTGGAGGCTGGGCTAGGCCGGGATCATGAAGAGGTGGCTGCTCTCTACAATAACTTGGGGAGTCTTTACTACACGGCTGGCTTCGCGGCTGAGGCCAAAAAGATGTTTGCTGATGCCCTTGCCATCCGGGAAAAGCTTTTGCCGCCCGGCCATGCGGACATCGCACAGTCACTGACCAACCTGGCAACCGCCAGACATGAGTTGGGTGAGGATGAGGAGGCACTGCGAGATTTTGCCAAGGCTCTGGAGATTTTGCATGGAAACTTGGCAGAGAAGCCTGGTAGCTACCAAGCCGCTGCGGAGGACTATGCAGCGCTGCTGGAGGCACTGGGCAGGATGGATGAGGCGGATGAGGTCCGCGCCACTGCCCGCGAGGTGCTGGCTGGCCTCTCCGAGTGAAAAGTCTTTTCGACAAGCGCTCATGGATTGGCGTAAGTGGCGGTATGACCTCACGCCGTTCTTTTCTTCGATTTGCTGCTCCAGCTATGCTCGCCAGTTGCTCACGCAAGGATGGGTTGGTGATAGGCATGGATGCCACCTATCCACCCTTTGAGTTCGTGGATGAAAAAGGCATCCTCAGTGGCGTCAGCGTCGCTATTGGTCGGGCGATTGGCAAACGTTTAGGGAAGGCAGTGGAGTTTCGGAACCTGAATTTTGACGGCCTCATCCCGGCGCTCCAGGCAGGTCAGATCGATCTCATCATCTCCTCCCTCACGGCCAATGAGCAGCGCCGCAAATCGATCGACTTTTCCGATCCTTATGTGAAAACCGGCCTGTCCATCTTAGCAGCGAAAGATAGCCCGATTCACTCTGCGGCGGACCTTCGGGCACCTGGACGCCGATTGGTGGTGCGCATCGCGACGACTGGGGAGCAGTGGTGCCGAGAAAATGCCCCACAGGCGAAGCTTGTGGCCGTGGATACGGATGCAGCCTGCGTGCTGGAGGTGGTGAATGGCACTGTGGATGCCTGGGTGTATGACCAAGTCAGCGTGATGAATTACCACGCCAAGCACCCGGAACGCACCCGGGCACTGTTGGCCCCACTGCGTGAGGAAGTATGGGCTGTAGGGCTAAAAAAAGGCCGTGATGACCTGCGGTCTGCTGTGAACGAAACCATCATCCAGATGAAACAGGATGGATCATTCTCGCGCTTGGCAGATCAGTATCTAGCGAAAGAGAGGGAGATGATGCAGGCGCAGGGTCTGCCGTTCGTCTTTGAGTAAGGTGCTGCGCGAGTTCCCTGGGGAGTTGTCCAAAGGGTTCTTTGCAGCCAAAAAAGGCCATGTGCAGGCCGAGGAAAGCGGATGCCTAGGCTGCGGCGGCTGGATGCGCATCGCAGTATTCTGGCTCTGGATCGGTCTCCTCGACTTTCGCGTTGTCTTTGAGGAACTGCAGGGCGTTTTCCAACAGCAGATCCTCACGCACGCCATTCATCATGCCGTTTTTGTAGGCTTCCTGCATGAAGTGTTTCACCGGCTTTTTCTGGCGCGCGGCGATGTTTGCTAGCGCTGTGATGAGCTGCTGTTCAGAGACGCTGATGTTTTCTTTTTTTGCCACTTCGCTCAGGATGAAGCTGACTTTCACGCTGTTGCGCGCCTGCTGGGTGGCGCTGCTGAGGATTTCATCTTGCTGTTTGATGAGTTCCTCCTGTGGCACGCCCTGCTGCAGGGCACGCATGGCGATGTCATTGGTGCGGCGCTGGGCCTCGCGGTTCACGATCTCCTGTGGCAGATCAAACTCCAATTTTTCCGCTATGTGAGCGATCACCTGGTTGGCCTTGGCATGATCACGGCTTTGCTCACGGCGGCGGCGGATCACTTCGCGGACTTCGGCACGCAGGGTCTCCTCCGTCATGGATTCACCGCCGATTTTTTGAATGAAGGTGGCGTCTAGGGCTGGCACGGCCTTGTTTTTCACGCCTTTGCATGTGGCTACCAGGGTCAGCGTGCGTCCACGCAGAGGCTCATAGGCAAAATCATCCCCAAGCGAGATGCTGAGAGAGCGCTCATCACCTTTGGAAATGCCTACCAAGCCTGCATAGAAGCCTGGCAGGAAGTCCTCTTCCGCATCCAAGAGGAACCAGTTTTCCTCAATGCTCTGGAGGTGCTTAGGAGCATCGGGCATGACCTCGCTGAGGGCCTGGCCGTCGAGGTTGCCTGTGTAGCTGAGGACCACACAGTCACCGTTTTCGGCGGCACGGTCCACATCTTCAAAGGTGGCATAACGCTCGCGCAGGTGCAGGAGGTCATGATCAATGTCTGCGTCAGTGACCTCAATGCGCGGAAGTTTCACAGGGATGCCTTTATACTCGGGCAGATCGAACTTGGGCGCTAGGCTCAGTTCGGCGCTAAAAGAGAAGCTCTGGTCTGTATCGTGCGTCATTCGGTCGTTCACACCCAGGACGTTCAGCACATCCAGTCCCTCACGCTTCACGGCCTCGCGTAGGCCGTCATTGATGAGCTGCCGCTCTAACTCAGACTGGATGTCAGCGCCGAAGCGTTTTTCCACCGTGGCTGTGGGCACCTTGCCTGGGCGAAAGCCAGGCAGTCTGGCATTCTGGGCAAAGTAAGAGACGATGATTTTGCGCTGTTTGGCGACTTCCTCGCCGGGCACCCTGATGTGGGCGATGGCGCGGCAGTTCGGCTGATGTTCGACGTTGATGTTCATGCAGGAAATGGGATCAAGGGGTAGCTAAAAGATAGGCCGATTTTTAGGCCCAGGTTCAGTGGGGCGGAAAAAATGGGCGTGCAGGTTAGGCCGCTTCGGGGGTTTGGCAAGGGGCGGGGTGGGATTCTTACGCCAAGGTGTCTCAGAGGGCAGCCAAGGCAGCGGCGGCTACCTCGGCTGTGCGCTCCATGTCTGCTCTGGCGTGGGCCATGCTGATAAAGCCGGTCTCAAACTGGCTCGGCGCGAAATACACACCGTGATCCAGGCAATAGTGAAAGAATTTTTTGAATGCCGTGAGGTCCGAGGTCTTGGCATCTTGGAGATTGCTCACGTCTTTTTCGGTAAAGAACAGGCAGAACATGCTGCCGCGCCGATACCAGCGGTATTGGAGACCTTTTTTCCTCAGCACGGCGAGCACGGCGTCTTCCATGACTTGGCCGATCTCCTCCAGATAGTCATAGCCTTTTTGGCGATCCAGCTCACGCAATTGCGCCAAGCCAGCAGCGAGCGCCACGGGGTTACCACTGAGCGTTCCGGCCTGATAGACGGGGCCCAGGGGTGCTAGAAGATCCATGATCTCGGCCCGCCCGCCAAAGGCACCCACAGGCAAGCCACCACCGATCACCTTGCCCAGGCAGGTCAGGTCTGGGGTGATGCCTTCCAGCTCTTGCACGCCACCTTTGGCGAGGCGGAAACCGGTCATCACCTCATCAAAGATCAGCACGGCACC
>JAIWOJ010000298.1 GCA_020216965.1 Prosthecobacter sp. | reverse complement strand
CAGCAGTACCGCTGGGCCTTGGGCGGCATTGAGCTGGTTTTCACCCAAAGGCTCTGGTCTTTGAAAAATCTGGGGGCCAAGCGCTGGGTCTTTTGCTTTCTCAATAGCTTCTACATCTTCAACGTCATCGCCGCCGTAGCCTTCCCTGCGGCGGTGGTCACGGGTCTGCTCTTTGCCCAAGGAGCGGTCAATCCGGCTAGCTGGCTGGCGCTGGTCTTTCTCCTGCTCTTTACTTATGTGCTGCTGCCCATGTGGAACACCCACCGCGCGGGGCTCTTTGTGATGGCACTCTCTTTCATGTACAGCTTTGTGCAGGTGCAAGTGCTCTATGATTTCCTGACAGGACGCAAGATGGGCTGGATCCCCTCCAATGCCCAAGTGAGGCGAAACGCACGCTTTGAGCGCTATCTGATGTTCCTCTTTTTTTACCCCTTTCTGTATCTGGGCACGGTTTCCAGCATCCTGGCGGCCTATCCTCATCAATTTCACCGGATGTATCCAGCGCTGCTCCAGTGCCTGCTCGTGTTTGGCTCCTGCCTGTCCGCCTTTGGGCTGGACGGTCATTTTCGAGAAAATCTGGCCATCCTCGCCAAAGCGGTAAGGGAAAGGCTCTTGCCCTTAAAGCAAGGCCCAAGCTCAAGCCTTACGGCTTGACCCCACGGCTGCATGGATGAGGGGGCCGAGGCTGGGTTAGTGTCAGGCAAACAACTCCAGCACAGGCTGCCCCTTATCGACCACGGTGAAGGGGCGCTTGTTGGGGGAGAAGAGCACTTGATCGAGTGGCAGACCCAGCGCGTAGGCAATGCTGGCATTGAAGTCAGGGACGTTCACCTTGGCCTCGGTGACCTCAATGCCTTTGTCCGTTTTACCGTGGATGTAGCCGCCCTTGACTCCACCGCCCCAGAGCACGCTGGTAAAAGCCTTCGGATAGTGGTCGCGCCCAGCGTTTTGATTGATCTTGGGGGTGCGGCCAAACTCGGTGGTCAGCACGACCAGTGTCTCCTCCAACAAGCCACGGGCCTCGAGATCCCCCAGCAAGGCACCGAGAGCTTTGTCTAGGTCGGCGATTTTTTCTGGCAGGCGAGAGTAAATCTCCTGGTGCATATCCCAGCCGCCATTCCCCACCTCAATGTAGCGCACGCCGTGCTCAATGAGCCGTCTGGCGAGGAGGCAGCCCTGGCCGAATTTGCTATCTCCATAACGCTCGTGCATCGTGTCAGGCTCTTGAGTAAGGTCGAAAGCGGTCAAATCCGCGCTCCTCATCACCCGCACGGCGTCACGATAAACATCCGCATAAGCCCGGACGGCAGCGTGGTTGTAGGTTTTTTCAAAACCCGCATTGAGCTTCGCGCTGAGGCCCAGGCGGTAATCAAAATCGTGTTCCGTCAGATGGGCCAGACGGCGGCTGTTTTGCAGGCCAGAGGTGGGGTCATTGATGATGAGCGGCTGGTAGGCCGCCTCAAAAAAACCACCGCCAGGGTGCTTGCTACCTTCACTGATGACCACCGTGCCAGGTAGGTCGGGGTTGCCCTTGCCCTGAAATTTTTGCAGCCACGCGCCCATCGTAGGGTGCCGGGTGCCTCCGCGCAGGGTGTAACTGGTGTGTTGGAAGTAGTTCCCCTGCTCGTGAGCGCCCTGGGTGCTGGTCATGCTATTGACGACGGTGGCGTGGTGCATGAACTTTGCCACCGTGGGCAGGCCAGAGCCGATCATCACGCCATCAGCACTGGTCTTGATGGCCTGCGTTTCCCCCATGGTGTCCGCACCCGGCACACAGCCAAAGGTGTCCAGGTGCGTCATGCCGCCGGACATGTAGAGGTAGATCACATTTCTGGCTGTAGGCACCTGCTTGAGCTTGGAGCTACCATCAAAGATAGCACCGGCAGTCCCCTGCATCATCGGCAGCATGGAAACGCCTAGGCAGGACTTGGCAAGGCCAAGGACAAAGTCACGACGGGTCGCATCGTCACAGTGAAGAGCTTGGAGCGGAGAGCAGAGCGACGGATGTGAAGCAGGGCTTGAGTTCATAAGAAGGAGATCATTGAGGATTTGGCGCTTGCCACGATGAGGCGAAAGCACGGATACTTTGAGGAATGAGGACGACGTTTCGGTTTGAGCAGCTTGATGTCTGGGTGCGGGCGGCTGATTTGACTCTACCTGTGATGGAGTTTGCCGATCAGCTTGAGGGGATGAAAAAGTTCAGGTTTGCTGAACAGCTCAGAAGTGCCGTGCTCAGCATCACAAACAACATCGCCGAAGGGGCTGGCAGCAGTTCAAAGCGCGAGTTCGCACAGTTTCTGAACATCTCCCGGCGGTCTTGTTTTGAGGTGGTGAACATGCTGGTCGTGTTTGAGCGTCAAAACTTATGCGGTGGTCAGGATATTGGGGTTTGGCTGGATGAACTGGAGCAGATCAGCCGCATGTTGGAGGGATTGAGAAGAAAAATTGCCAGCCAAGCCGCTTCCGAATGCTGATCTATTCATGATTTTCTCTATGCTCTATGCTCTAAGCTCTAAGCTCTAAGCTCTAAGCTCTAAGCTCACTGGATGAAGAGGAACTGTGAACCGGTGAGTAGGGCGTGGGTGACGTCTTCGATGGCGTTCGGTCCGCGCTCACGGATGACGCTAGACAACACTGCCTGCTCGGCGCTGGTCGGTTTGCGACTCAAAAGGGCGGTGTAAAGCGTGGAGAGCTTCTGCTCTGGCGTGCCTGCTTTTTGAAGATGGCGTGAGAGGTCTGAGGCAGGGCTGCTCACGGCTTGAATGACTGGACTATTCAAAAGGGTGAGCGCCTGGGGGACGGAAGCGTCGGCACTGGCATTTTCGATGACCTCGCGGTCGCTCTGACCAAAGGTGCGGAGCATGTGTCCTGGCTTGGCGGGGCTGGGCAACTCGCTAGCACGGATATTCAAGCCTTGGAGGCTTTTGGAGGCGACCTGCATTTTTTCCAGGTATTCCTTGCGTTGCTGCTTGGTCATGCTGGCGAGTTCTGTGCGGTCGATGACGGGCTTTTTCTGCTCTTGCTTGGCGCTGTAGCCCTTGCGCAGGTCAGCGGCGCGTTCCGCCCCCAGCAAGTCTTCCAGGATATCACGGCCTGCCTCCCGGCGTAGCTGGGCGGCCTGGCGGGTGAGGCGCTTGTTGGCTTCGGTCACGTCCTCGCCCTTTTCCTGCCGTGCCTGGATTTCTGCGCGCAGGCTGGCTAGCTGCGCTTTGTTTTGCTCGAGTTTTTCGCTCGCCTCTTTGGCGATGCTGATGAGGCCAGAGGGACCTTTTTCTTTCACGGTGTTTAGGAAGAAAGCTAGGTCATCCAGGTATTGGTGCAGGCGCTCGTTTTCAGAATCGACGCTTTCATCGACATTCCCTGCGGTGAGCGTCACCAGGGAATCCCAGACCTGCTCTGCGCTCATGCGGCGGAGAAGTGGCCCAGTAAAATGGGAAGTCTCCCCTAGAGCCACCTCCTGAGTGCTGGCCATGCGCTGGTAAGTATCGGTGTTGTAAAGCACGCGCAGAAAGGACTTCAGACTGTATTTTTTCTCCACCATGAGCTGGGTGAGGTATTCCATGAGTGCTGGATTGGAGGCGACGGTGGAATCCGTCATCTCATCCACAGGCTCAATGAGACCGAGACCGAAAACCCTTTTCCACATGCGGTTGGCGATGACGGTGGTGAAGCGCGGGTTCTCTGGGCTGGGCATCCAACGTGCAAAGGCAGCGAGGGTGGTTTCCCCACCGCGCGGGGCTGTGTCGTGGCCGAACATCACCTTGGGCTCGATCTTCTGGCCGGGCTTGCCGTTGCTGTATTTGTAGTCGTGAGGCAGGGCGGGCAGTCTGCCTTCCTCCCAGTGAACATTGGTATAGCGCAGTGGCTTCATCACATCCTGCATGGCCTCGCGGATCTGGCGCACTTCTTCGCGATCCAGCTTGGGCTCTGCGCTTTTTTGGGCGGCCATTTTCCGGATGTATTCTTTGCGCTCCTTGGGGGGCAGATTCTTGAGGGCCTGCTTATCCAAGTCTGACCCGCTCTTTTTCATCTGGAGGTAGTCATTACCGCCGCCCTTGGTGTTCATGCCATAGGTAAAGGCAGCCATGCCATAGTAGTCCATCTGTGACCATTTGTCGAAAGGGTGGTCATGGCATTGAGCGCAGACGATGCTCGTGCCCAGGAAGACCTGCACGGTGTAGGCTAGGTGATCGAGCTTATTTTCATCCCGCATCCAGAAGCCG
>JAIWOJ010000297.1 GCA_020216965.1 Prosthecobacter sp. | reverse complement strand
CAGTTTTGTGAGTGGCTATGTTCCCTCTATTGGGGACAGCTTTGACTTGCTGGACTGGACGGGGGCCACCGTGTCTGGCCTGCGCGTTAATCTGTTGGACTTTTCCCTGGCTCTACTGCCTGATCCTGGCTGGGTCTGGGATACTGGTGTTTTTGCTAGCACAGGCACGGTGATCGTCGCCATCCCTGAGCCCGGCAGGCTGGTGCTCTGTGCTGCAGGACTCTCCGTGCTGTTTTTCCGCCGTCGTCGGTACCCATCCGCTGGCTAAGTCGGTGGGTGTCTTCGTTCACTTTGTTTCGAGGGTTTGAACAAGGAATCCTCGTTCTGGCGTTAGGTGGGGGTAGTTATGATCTTCTCACGCCATTTGTGGATTCTGGTTTGGGTTCTCTGGGGGATGGGCTCCTCGCAGAGCCTCCTCGCGCAGGCTCCTTCATCCTTGAGAGTGGAATGGGTCCGGCCTCTGCCGGTGCAACCGCATGAGCAGGATCCCGCCGTCATCTGGGCGGATGGCTTTGAGTCCGCTGAGCGTTGGAATCAGTATCCTGAGAAGGAAGGCGTGCTCGAAGACGGGGCTGGCCTGGGTGGCACGGGACGGGCGTTGCGCCAGGATTATGCCAAAGGCTCTCAAGGGAAGGGGGGGCTGAAGCTGATTTTTGGCGACTCACCGGTCTATCCCCGTGCGGCGCTTAGGCGTGGGGAGAAGTTTGGGGAAATTTGGTGGAGGGTGTATGTGAAGCACCAGCCTGGTTGGATGGGCGGGGGGCCAGATAAGTTGTCACGGGCGACTTCGTTCGCCTCTTCCTCGTGGTCGCAGGCCATGATCGCGCATGTGTGGAGTGCTGGTGAATCCTTGACGCTTGATCCAGCGACGGGGGTGGTTGGCGGCGAGGTTGTCACGCAAAAGTACAATGATTTTGAGCGCCTGCGTTGGCTGGGGAATCGTCCGGTTTCCCAACTGAAAATTCATAGCGCGGAAGAAGCTGGGCGCTGGGTGTGCGTGGAGGCGAGGGTCAAGCTCAACACGCCGGGGATGAAGGACGGGATCAATCAGTTATGGCTGGATGGAAGGCTGGAGTGCGAAAGGCGAAATCTGGACTGGCGTGGGAGCTATGAAGGGCATGGCATCAATGCGGTGCTGTTGGAGTCATATTGGAACAAGGGATCGCCTGCTGACCAAGCGCGTTGGTTGGACCATTTCGTGGTTTCTACCGCGCCCATCGGCCCGCTTGTCACTTCGCGGCAGCCTGTGCTGAGCCGGACGGGGGGACCTGAGGAGGTCTGGGAAGTAGAGGTCGCCTTAGCGGGAAATCGGCCTGAGACGGTTTGGCGCTCGAATCCGCTGCGGGGTGGGCAGGTCAAGGTGGATGCGGAGAGCGGGACTTTTTGTGGACCCCAGGCTGCTGCCAAGGCGCTTGCTGCGGATTTGGTCTATGTGACGCGCATTCGCCAGGTGGTGGCAGGGCATGGCTGGAGCCCCTGGCATCAGGCATTCCGCACGGGCAAGGGAGAGGATTGAGCGAGATGCTGCCCTTTGATGCTAGAGGAGGCGGTTTCCCGGAAAATGGCGCTCTGAGATGATCTTTGGGGTGCGAAAGCGGTCGCAAACGCTGCGTATGGCTCCACGCGCCATGAAGTCCTCCATTACTCTCTGCTTCCTTGCTCTGTGTTTCCTCCTGCCGGGTGCTTCCGTTTTTGCTCAGGAGGTTCAATCGCCTGGGCTGCGTGCTGGGGCCGCTACGAGCAATATCACCCCGGAAATCGGGGGGCTGATTGTTGGTGGTTTTTCACCTTTCCCCTCCACGCACATTCATGATGAACTGCACGCGCGTTGTTTGGTCCTAGAAAATGAAGGCCGAAAGGTGGCAATCGTGGTGTGTGATCTGCTCGGGGCGGCGCGCCAGCTTTTCGATGAGGCGGCACGGCTGGTGGAAAAGGAGTGTGGCATCTCGCGGGAGGCGCTGCTGATGTCCTGCACGCACACGCATTCAGCCAGCAGTGCACTTTCTGACAACCGCTATGACACGGTCTCCACAGGGCTCACGGACTATCAGCGTTTTGTGGCCCGCCGCATCGCGGATGGGGTGCGCCGTGCGGTGAATCTGCTGCGTCCGGCGGAGATCGGTTTTGCCAGTGCCAGCGTGCCTGGGCAGGTCTTCAACCGCCGTTGGTTCATGAAGGAGGGGACGGTTCCACCGAATCCTTTTGGTGGGATTGACAAGGTGAAAATGAACCCTGGCTACAGCGCCAACCTGGTGAAGCCTGCCGGGCCTACGGATCCTGAGGTGAGTTTGTTGGCTGTGCGTGAAAAGGGGGGCGGTCCCTGGATCAGTGTGCTGGCAAACTATTCGCTGCATTATGTTGGCGATGTCGGGCCAGGGGAGGTGTCTGCGGACTATTTTGGTGTGTTTTGCACGCGCCTGGGCAGCCTGCTGGGGGCAGAGCGGCAGGATCCGCCGTTTGTGGCACTCTTGAGCAATGGGACGAGTGGCGATGTGAACAACAACGATTACAGCAGGCCCGCCTCTCCACGCGGGCCGAAGTATTCCAAAATCCAGGCGGTGGCTGAGGAGGTGGCCCAGGCGGCAGCGCAGGCTCTGACGGGGCTGACTTTTACCACGGAGGCAGTGCTGGACGCGCGGCTGAAAGAGGGGAGGGTCAAACAGCGCCGCCCAACGCCGGAGCAGGTGGCCTGGGCAGAGCAGACGCTGGCCCAGCCAGTAGCTCTCGGAAAAGGCAGTGCAAGCATCCTGCCGCGCGCCTATGCGGAGCGTTTTCTGAAGCTGAAAAATGCGCAGCCGGAGATCACGATCCCGGTGCAGGCGCTGAGGATCGGCCCTGCTGCCATCACAGGCATCCCTTGTGAGACCTTTGCCGAGACGGGGCTAGACCTGAAGGCGCGTAGCCCTTTCCGCCCCACATGGACGCATAGCATCGCTGGGGGCTATTTTGGCTATCTGCCTACGCCTGAGCAGCATCGTCTGGGTGGCTACGAGACCTGGATGGGCACCAGTCGGCTGGAGGAGCAGGCCAGTGTGAAAATTACCGATGCGCTGCTGGAGATGCTGAGCCAGATGAGCGCTACGCCTTGAGCCTCTACTGCGGGCTAAAGCGCTGGTTCCAATAGATCTTGAGATTCTTCGTCGCGCGCCCAGCGGCGATGATGTCCACATCCCGGTCACCGTCTAGATCGGCCCCCATGGCATCTTCACAGGCCATGGTATTGTCATCCAAAAGGTGCTGTTGCCAGCCGCTGCCGTCCTCTTTGGTGGTGTAGAGGATTTTGACGCCGACACGGGTGCCGATTTTATGGTGGGCGCGCCAGCCGACGACGATTTGGCGGTTATTCAGGCCCAGCAGGTCGTGGCAGGTGACGGCATGACCGTCCACGAGGCTGTCATCCAGGACACGGCGCTGCCAGAGACCGTCCTTTGGGCCCTCAGGTGGCGGGGTGTAGAGGACGACTTGGGTGCCGTGCATGGGCTCGATCGTGGCCACATAGGGCTGGCCACCGGCAAAGGCACCCCAGCGGACTTCGCCAGCACCTTCCAGGCCGGGCTGGTCATGGCGGCTGATCCAGCGGCTGCGCCAGCCCTTTTCGGTGGGGTCAAGGCGCAGGATGCCTTCACGCCCGCAGAGGAGGAGGGACTCCGCTTCTGCAGGATTGCCGGCGGGCACGATGTCTAGATTGTGGGTCATGTGCATGGCATCGGTGACGAGGCTGGTGTTCCAGGGCTGGGTGACATTTGGCGGCATGTGGTAGGCCAGGACACGCACGCCTGCGCCCTCGCCGTTTTTGTTTCCCCGCCCGTGCAGGGGAACGACGATGAGGTCATAGCGCCCGGCGGCGTTGCGCACCCATTTCATGCGGTGCGTGGTGGGCTCGTGGGTGAGCTGCACGGGCGTCCAGCGCTGGCGGCGGTCCGCAGGTGGCTGGAGGTAAAAGACGGCCCCACTGTCCACAGTGTCAGAGGGATTCCACTGGGCACCGATGGCGATCTCGCACTTGCCGTCTCCGTCAATGTCTCGGGCGGCGATGCAGACGTGATCTTTTTCCGTCAGTTTTTCGGCGATGATGTGCTTTTGCCAGGTGGGGTTCTGATACCAGACGATGGCTTCTTTGTCACAGAGCAGGATGTCAGTGCGGTGATCTCCGTCCACATCCGCGAGGGCGAGACCGTAGCCGATGCCGACGTTGGTGTCGATTTCTTGTGGGGTAAAGCTGG
>JAIWOJ010000296.1 GCA_020216965.1 Prosthecobacter sp. | reverse complement strand
CTGCAGGAGGCCATCGGCCAGATGATGGACGGCTACCGTCAGGTGCGGCGTAAGATGCGGCAGATCTACCTGGAATTTGACGGCGGCACACTGCTGATCGTCACACAGGAGGAGAGCGTGCTGGTGCTCCTTCTCACGGCCAGGGCAGATGCGGACCTGGTCTCCAGCGCTGCTGGGGTGCTGATGAATGACCACGCCGCGCTGCTGGCCCAGCTCTCCACGGAGCTTGGCACCAGCGCGGGGAAAACCGCTGACGGCATTGAGGAGCTGGTGGTGACAAGCCCCCGCAGGCTCCAGGAAATGAGTGAGAAGGCCGAGCCCATCGTGAATAACTGGGGCCAGGTGCGCAAGGTCATCGAGGGCATCTTGGGCAAGGTCATGGGCAGAGCCCAAGCCGTGAACCTGATCGACCGCAGCCTCGATGAGGAAAAGGTAGCCGATCCCTACCGCCTGTCCGCCGCACAGGTCAGGCGCTTGGCGGAGGGGATCATCGGACACATTCCCAATACCGCCAAGCGCCGCCAACTGCTCTCGGAGCTGAGTTCGCAACTCGATGAATTGAACTTGTAACCCCCCCTGCCTTCATGACGCGCCCCTTTTCCCTCAGCGCCCTCTTCGCCTTGACGATTGCGATTTGGATGCCCTTGCAGGCTCATTCCCAGCAGCCATCCACCGCCAGCGTGGAAGGCAAGCTTGATGCCATCCTCCAAAAGCTGGATGAGAGCAAAAAGACCCTGGACGCCGTGGCGGCAAAGATCGAGGCACCCGCAGCAGTGGCTGAACCTGCACCCGCAGAGGCTGCCATGAAGGCAGAGACGGAAGCCGTGCAGGCGAACGCAAACTACCTGTGGATGATCTTGGCCGGGGCGTTGGTGTTTGTGATGCAGGCGGGTTTTGCCATGGTGGAGCTCGGTTTTTCCAGGGCCAAAAATAGCATCAACATCATCATGAAGAACTTCCTGGACTTCAGCATCAGCGTGATCGTGTTCCTGTTCCTGGGTTTTGGGCTTATGTTTGGGGCGAGCGCGGGCGGTTGGATCGGCACCAGTGGCTTCTGGCTTTCCGCTCAGCCGGGGGATGCGCCTGTTTGGTGCTTCTGGTTCTTCCAGGCGGTCTTTGCAGGCACGGCCTGCACGATCGTCTCAGGGGCCATGGCAGAGAGGACGAAGTTTGTCGGCTACCTCGTTTATGCCGCCTTTCTCACGGCGGTGATCTACCCCTTGGGCGGGCACTGGGCTTGGGGTAGCTTTGCGGGCGGCTTCGGCATCGGTGGGGACAAAGGCTGGCTGGAGGCGCTGGGATTCATTGATTTTGCAGGTTCTACGGTGGTGCATGGTGTGGGCGGTGTCTGCGCGCTGGCAGGTATCATCGTGGTCGGCTCACGTCATGGACGCTTTGGGAAAGATGGCAGCCCGCGTTTGATCGCTGGGCACAATATCCCGCTGGCTGCCCTGGGGGTATTTTTGCTCTGGTTCGGTTGGTTTGGGTTCAATGCAGGCTCCACCTTGGTGGCAGATGCGAACATTGGACGCATCGCGGTCAATACCACGATCGCGCCGGCAGCGGGGGCGCTGGCTGCCATGATTTCGATGTGGTTTGTGCAGGGCAGGCCAGACGTGGGGATCACCTTAAACGGTGCCCTAGGTGGCCTGGTGGGCATCACGGCCTGCTGCTCAGTGCTGACGCCTGCGGCGGCGCTCATCGTCGGCATCATCGCGGGCGTGCTGACCACGGTGGCCACGATCGCCCTTGAGCGGCTCCAGCTCGATGATGCGGTGGGGGCGGTGCCGGTGCATCTCGTCAATGGCTGGTGGGGCACGCTGAGTGTGGCCCTGTTTCATGAGGCAGGGTTTGACCCGAAACTGCTGGGCGTGCAGGCGCTGGGCACCTTGAGCATCACCGCCTGCGCTTTTGTGCTTTGTTTCATCATCTTTAAGACGGTGGACCTCATCATCGGCCTGCGGGCCAGCGAGACTGAGCAGGTGGATGGGCTGGATTTCTCCGAGCACGCGGCCAATGCCTACCCAGACTTTCAGACGACGGAGCAGGCCTGATGCTCAGTCATCTGGGGCAAGAGTCTGGTTGCAGATCGCGGCTGGGGCGTTTTCAGGGTGGGGCGGACCATGCTCGAAGACCTGCTGCTGACTGAAAAACGCCATCTCTGGCACCCCTTTACCCCGATGCGGGAGTGGTGCGCTCCTGGGCATGAGCCGCTGCTGCTAGTCTCTGGCAGAGGCTGTGTGCTCACTGATCAGCACGGGCGCACCTATCTGGATGGCAATAGCTCCATCTGGACCAACATCCACGGCCACGGCCATCCCACCATCACGGCAGCCATCCAGGCGCAGCTAGGAAAGGTAGCGCACACCTCCTTCCTCGGCTTCAGCCACGAGCCTGCGATTCGCCTGGCGGAGCGATTGGTGGACTTTTTCCCTGGGCGGCCTTTGAGCCGTGTTTTTTACTCCGATGATGGCTCCACAGCGATCGAGTGCGCTGTGCGGATGGCGCTCCAGTTTTGGAAGCAAAATGGAGCACCTGAGCGCACGACGCTGCTGTGCTTTGACCGCGCCTATCATGGCGATACACTGGGCGCTGCCAGCCTGGGCGGCATCCCGCTTTTCAAGGGCAGCGGGAATGATTTTGGCTATGCCACCCTGCGTATCCCTGACCTGGAGGCGCTACAGCACCTCCCAGATGAGCAGGTGGGCCGACTGGCCGCTGTGGTGATTGAGCCCCTGATCCAGGGCAGTGCAGGGATGCGCCCCTGGCCCGCAGGGATGCTCAGCCGCCTGCAGCGATGGTGCCGGGAGAGGGATGTGTTTCTGATTTTGGATGAGGTGATGACTGGCTTTGGCCGCACGGGCAGCATGTTTGCCTGCCAGCGGGAGGGCGTGGTGCCTGACTTCCTGTGCCTGGCAAAAGGGCTGACGGGTGGCTACTTACCCCTGGCAGCCACGCTGACGACGGAGCGTGTCTTTGAGGGCTTCGATGGCGCTGGGCGCGCTTTTTACTACGGCCATAGCTACACGGCCAGCCAGCTCGGCTGCGCTGCGGCCCTGGGCAGCCTGCGTGTGTTTGAAGAGGAACAGACCCTGGCTCACCTGCCAGAGAAGATCGAGAAAATGAGCCAGCGACTCGCACGGCTAGCTGAGCTGCCGCAGGTGCGTGAAGTGAGACAGTGCGGCCTGATCGCTGGCATCGAGATCGGTCCCTACCCGCTAGAAGATCTACGCGGGGCCAAGACCTGCCTCGCGGCACGCAGGTATGGCCTGCTCACCCGGCCCATCGCGGATACCCTCGTCCTCATGCCGCCCCTTTCCGTCACGCTGGAGGAATTGACCCGTATGACGGAGGCTCTCTCCCTGGCCATCCAGGAATGCCCGCTGCCCGAGGAGAAAGCGTAAAAAGAAGGCCGTAGGCGCGCTTGCCAAAGCGCGGCTTGCAGGCGCTGGGAGGGCAGGGGGTTATTTGCTCCAGACCTTGAGCAAGGCGGCGGCCATGTCGGCCGGGCTGTCGGCGACGGAGATGCCACACTCAGCCAGGATGCGCTTTTTGGCGGCAGCCGTGTCATCGGCTCCGCCGATGATGGCACCGGCGTGGCCCATGCGGCGTCCGGGAGGCGCGGTAGCTCCGGCGATGAAGGCGGCGATGGGCTTCTTGCAGTGGTCCTTGGCCCAGCGAGCGGCCTCGACCTCGGCGTTGCCGCCGATTTCGCCGATCATGATGATGGCCTCGGTCTCGGGGTCTTCGTTGAACATTTTCAGCACATCCAGATGGTTCGTGCCGTTCACGGGGTCGCCACCGATGCCGACGCAGGTGCTCTGGCCGTAGCCGCGGGTGGTGAGCTGCCAGACGGCCTCATAGGTGAGCGTGCCGGAGCGGCTGACGACGCCGACATTGCCGCGTTTGTGGATGTAACCTGGGGCGATGCCGATGCGGCAGCCACCGTGGGATTTTTCGCCATGACCAGGGGTGACGAGGCCGGGGCAGTTCGGGCCAATGAGGCGGGTCTTGCTGCCCTTCATGGCGGCCTTCACCTTGATCATGTCATTGACGGGGATGCCCTCCGTGATGGCCACCACGAGGTCCAGCCCGGCGTCCACGCCCTCCAGGATGGCGTCGGCGGCGAAGGGCGGCGGCACGAAAATGACGCTGACGGTGGCTCCGGTCTCCTTGGCGGCCTGGCTCACGGTGTCAAAAACGGGCACCTTGTGGCTGCCGTGCTCAAAGCTGAGGCCGCCTTTGCCCGGGGTGA
>JAIWOJ010000295.1 GCA_020216965.1 Prosthecobacter sp. | reverse complement strand
GTCTGGCGACTGCTCCTACGCCCGGCCCCGCCGTAGGCGCGTTTGCCAAAACGCGGGGGTGGGTGCTTGGGTGGCATTTGCACCGCGCGGGACGGTCGGCAAGCCGGTAAAAAAGCAGCGCCAGCGCGGCTGAGGGTGCCTGGAGCGCGCAACCTGCTTCATGGCTGGGGCGGGAGTTAGGGATTCGTGGCGGGTTCGGAAGTCGCGGCAGATCGCAGGGTATGCATCTCTGCAGAACGGCGGGATGTGGGGTCAATCCACCGCTTGCCTGGCACCGCCTACGGTTTTGGGGGCTAGTCTGGCGCGCCAGATGTAGCGCTGAAAGAGCACTTTGACGCTGGCGGTCATGGGCACGGCTAGGATGGCACCAAGCAGGCCGCCGAGGAGGAGCCCCCAGACGAGCACGCTGGCGATCACCGTGAGGGGGTGCAGGCCGACCGCCTCACCGACGATGCGCGGTGTGATGAAGAGGCCGTCAATCTGCTGCACGACGGCAAAGACCACGGTGACAGCCAGCGGCATGGCCCACCACGGCTCTGCCGGGATGAGCGCGCTGCCGCCCTGCACGGCACCGATGACCACGGCGGGGATCCAGCACAGGGCGATGCCTAGGTAGGGTATGATGCCGGCCACACACAGTGCTAGCCCGATCAGTAGGCCAAAATCTAGCCCCAGGATCATCAGCCCGGCCCCCGTCGCTAGACCATTGATCACGCTGACAAAGAGCTGCCCACGAAAGAAGGCGATCAGGTAGCTATTGATCTCTGTGAGGCAGGCGACGAGTTCATCTTTGAAGGAACTGGCACGCAGCGGCAGGTAGTCCGACCACTGTTCCTTGATCTTCGCGCTCTCGATCAGGAAGTAGTAGAGGTAGAGCGGCACGATGATCATGCTGAGCATGAAGCCGAAAGCCCCGAGGAAGCCGCCGACGCTGGAGCTGATGAAGCGCCAGGCACTGCGCAGCAGGCCGGGCAGTGTGGTCTTTACCCATTCCCCGGTGAGCAGCGCCTTGAAGTCGATGTCAAAGGCCGCCTCGTCCTCGGAGACTGGGGTTGGGTTCTCTGCCGCTACCCCAGGCATGGGGGCTGGCTGGGCGGCATTGGTCGGCTGGGTAGGCTCCGGCGCAGCGGCCTCTGTGGGCAGGTGGGGCAGGAGGGCGATGCCGTAGTCCCGCTCCATCCTGGCGTTAAACTCCAGCACGGCGGTCCTGGCCTTGACGGTGTAACCAGGCACCTTTTTTGCCAGGTTAGCGGTTTGCTCACCTAGCTTAGGCAGGATCCACCAGCCGAGGCCACCGAGGGCGAGGGAAAAGATGGCAAAGACCAGCATCACCGCTGGCTGCCGTTTTAGGCCGCGATTTTCTAGCCAAGCCACGCCTGGCTCTAGCAGGTAAGCAAGCACCGCAGCGACGGCAAAGGGCACCAAGATGGGCTGGAGAAAGCCCAAGACTTGAGTGCCTAGATAAATGAACCCCACGGCTAGCGCGCCGATGATCGTGAGAGACAGGGCGGTGACGGCAGTCCAGAGCGCATTCCTCTGAAAGGCTGTAGGCAGATTTTTCATAGGGAGATCGGGAAAGGCGGGCGCTGCTTTGCCCCTCCAGTGGGCGGTAAGCGATTCCAATTTCAAGCTCTTCTTGCAGCCTGTGGGCCTCTGCGCCTTTTGGGGGGAGCCAAACGCCCCCCTTTCATGCTACCCCTCCCTGATACTCCTTATGAAGCCGTCATTTTCGATTGTGATGGCACTCTTGTGGACTCCATGCCTCTGCATTACCAGGCCTGGCTGGCCTCCCTGGCCCACCACGCGGCTCCTTTTGACTTCACGGAGGAGTATTTCTACTCCAAGGCAGGTGTGCGTGAGCAGGATGTGGTGCGTGAGCTCAACCGCCACTACGGCAGCAGCGTGGATCCCGACTCTGTCGCAGACTACAAAGCGGCTCTGTTTGAAAAAATGATCCCCCAGGTGCCTGAGGTGCGCCCTGTGGCGGACTTTGCCCGCGCCATGCACGGGCGGATGCCGCTCAGCGTGGCCTCTGGCAGTGAGGAGCACATTGTGCGCGGCTGCCTGTCTGCGAATGGGCTTTTGCATCTTTTTGATGACATCATCATCACCCCGCGCCTGGTCGCGCGTGGCAAGCCCGCGCCTGATATGTTCCTCCTGGCCGCTGAGCGCATGGGCGTGCGGCCGGAGGTCTGCCTAGTCTTGGAGGACGGCCAGTCTGGCATTGAGGCCGCGAAGGCCGCAAGCATGGCCTGGGCCTACATCCCGCGCACCCTGCGCTGAATCCCGCCCCGTGCTGCCATGCTCCGCCGCCACGGCCTCCAGTTGCTGCGCTTGGCGCTCGGCCTAGGCATCCTGGCCTGGGTGGTGCGCCGGGTCAGTCTGGAGAGGCTGGCGGCTTTCCCCTGGCGGGACATCGATCCCCTCTGGCTCTTGGCGGCTTTCGTCTTCGGGGGACTATCCGTTTTAGGCTGGGCTGGGCGCTGGTGGTGGTTCACGCGTGTTTATGATCTACGGCCAAGCTTTGCCCGCCTGCTGCGGCTGACGTTTTACGCAGATTTCTTTAACCTCTACTTTCTCGGCCCGCTCGGGGCAGATGGCATCCGTCTGCTGCACCTCAGCCGGGATCAGCCTGTCCGCCGGGGTGCCGTGCTGGGGAGTCTGCTGCTGGATCATGTGGGCGGCCTGGCAGGGGGCATCGCTCTCTACCTGGGCTTTTCCCGCACGGGCGTGCTCCCGCATTCCATTGTCAGTGCTGCAGATCAAATGCTGCCCTGGATCGCAGGGTTTACCTTCTTGGGCCTGGGCGTGCTGATGGAGCCGCCCATCCAGCGCCTGATGACGCGCACCCCAGGCTTGCGCCGCCTCGCCCACTGGATGCGGCCTGTGTTTGCAGGCACCTTCCGTCATCCCTGGCTGTTTGCCGGTTTTGCCGTCTCTGCCCTCAGCACGGCTAGCGCCTTTGCTGCCTTTTGGGCAGCAGCGCGCGCTGTCGGTTGCCAGGTCAGCCTACCCACCGTACTCGGCCTCATGCCGGTGGTGGACCTCATTGCCTCCCTGCCCATCAGCCTCAGCGGCATCGGGGTGCGGGAGGGGCTGCTGGTGGAGCTACTGGGCAGCCAGCCGGGCTGTGATCCAGCCAGCGCGCTCGCGGCCTCCCTCCTAGGCTTCGCCGCCATTGGCCTTTGGGGTTTGCTGGGAGGCGTGGCCTTGCTCGTTTCCTCAAGAAAGGGCCTGTAAAAAGACCTGCACAAGCCCACAGACCGCCAGCCTCCTAGGCTGGAACAAGGACTCGCGGAATCCAGGATAAGCCCTTGCAGGAGTGATCTTACCGCCCAGCATCCTCGCCACCCTTATGCATCACAACGTCTATTTCTGGCTCAAAAAAGACATCACCCCTGAGCAGCGCGCCCATTTTGAGGCAGAGCTGGCGCGGCTGCCCCAGATCAGCTACCTCGCCGGGGGCTTTTGTGGGAAACCCGCAGCCACAGAGCAGCGCCCAGTCACCGACCACAGCTTTGACTACAGCCTGAGCCTGCACTTCAAGACCATGCAGGACCATGAATTCTACCAGCATGGCTGCCCAGATCATCAGCGCTTTGTCGATGCCTGCCGCCCCCTGTTTGAAAAAGTCATCGTCTATGACAGCGCCGCGCTGAATCCCTGAGCGCTGACAGAGCCCTACCTCACAGGCGCAGGAAAGCACGCTGGCGGTAGAGCCAAAAGCACAGCAGCCACAGCACCGCCAGCACACCGCAGCGCTCATACACGGGGCCCCACGGCCCCGCGAACAGCGTGCTCATGCCATGCTTACTGAGCTGCTCCCGGATCCAGCCCGCCGACAGGCTGTGCATCACATAGATCATGATGCTATTCATCCCCACGACCACCAGCGGGAAGACCAGCCTGCGCCAGCCCCTCACCTCCACCAGCCAATAAAAGGCCCCCAGCATCAGCAGCACCCAGCCCGTGCTAAAAACAGCCCAGGAGGGCGTCCAGATCCGCTTCACCACAGGGCAGGCCACATAGCCCAGCACCGTGCCGATGAGCAGACACACCAGGCCCACGATGAAAAGCCGCGCACACTTCTCCCCCACACTGCGTGCGCTAGACATCAAAAAGCCACCCGTCATCGCCCCCGCCAGCATGGTGGCCAGAGACGGGATGAAATTCAGCGTTTGATAGCCACCAGGATTGTAGGCAAACGGCTCCGCACGTGGGAAAAGGTTTAGCAGCCAACGGTCAAAATCTGCCGCCGCGTTTGTGTGG
>JAIWOJ010000294.1 GCA_020216965.1 Prosthecobacter sp. | reverse complement strand
AAAACAGCAGGAAGACGTGATTGAGGCGCTGGAGGTTCGTTTTGAGCGGGTGCCGGAGGGTTTGGTGGAGGCGGTGCGCGGGATTCAGGACGAGGAGCATCTTCGTCGCCTGCATCGTGCGGCGATCCGCTGCGCTAGCTTGGAGGATTTTGCGGCTGAACTCTGACAGAGGCTCTAAGCAGCAACACTGGCGCTGCGCGCCGCTGACGAGGGTTGAGGCGGAAATTGCTGCGGCGGGCATGACCCCTGGAAAATTGGCGATTGGATCTGCATTCCGTGGGACTGACAAAGCAGATGCACTAGCCATCAAGGCGCACAGTTTTGGCCTGCATTCAACCGTGATTCCCTATTGCTCAGAAACCAGAATTTACCCGTAATCTAGAGATCGGTATCCTAGCTCATCCAGCCCTTTGATTCTGAGGGGAATCTGCGTCATCTGGACTTTCGCTTTCCCTTTTCCAGCTTCAGCGATGTGCTGATGGCAGCGAGAGGGGGCACAGGAACCTGGCTACACGGATTTGGCGAGTCCGATTCGAGTGCTGGCTGAAGCGCGGGGCTGGGTAAGGTAGATAGGGTCGCTGGTGAAAGCCGATGTTTTGCTCGGCTGGAGTGTCTCCCAAAGGGGAGCTTGTCCAGCTACGGGTTGGATGAGAGTTGTGGATGCTGCGGGTGTGCGCTCAAGCTGCGGCCATTGCGGGTTGGGTGGCAGGGGTTTCCTCCTCCGCTGGGATGGCGACAGGCTCGGCCTTGCTCATGACCTTGACGAACTTGGGCTGGTACTCGGCCCAGTTCTCCAGGATCATTTTCGCGCGCGCGCTGTCGGTCTTGTCCAGGTGGTCGTAGATGAGCTTTTTCAGCTGGTTCACGTCCTCGGGGTCGGTGACGGCCTCGCCCTTGATCATCTCGGGGTTGTGCAGCTTGGCAAACATGCCCGCCTCGTCCAGCAGGTAGGCCACGCCGCCGCTCATGCCCGCACCGAAGTTTTTGCCAAAGGTGCCGAGCACGACCACCACGCCGCCGGTCATGTATTCGCAGCCATGGTCGCCGATGCCCTCGACGACGGCGGTGGCACCGGAATTGCGCACGCAGAAGCGCTCCCCGGCGCGCCCGGCGGCATACAGGCTGCCGCTTGTGGCCCCATACATGACGGTGTTGCCGAGGATGCTGTTTTCCCAGGTCTTGTACTCTGGGCTGATGCGCGGGCTGGGTTTGATGATGATTTCTGCGCCGCAGAGGCCCTTGCCGACATAATCGTTGGCCTCGCCGATGAGGGTGAGCTTCACGCCGCCACAGGCAAAGGCGGCAAAGCTCTGGCCAGCGCTGCCCTCCAGCGTGACATCGACGGTGCCGGGGGCGAGTCCGTGGTTGCCGTGGTGGAAGGCGATCTGGCCGCTGAGCTTGGTGCCGATGTTGCGGAAGGTGTTCCTTACCTTGTAGCGCAGCGGGCGGACTTTCATTTTATCGCTGATGGCGAACTGCGCCTCCTGGATGATGCGGTCGTCCAGCGGGTGCTGGTCTAGGCCGTCGTTGCGGTTCATCTGGCAGGTGCGGGCGGAGTCCTGACCAAGGTCTTGACCGACATCGCGCAGGATGCGGTCCAGCTTGATGAGGTTGGCCTTGGGATGGCCGGGCACCTCGCGCTGGCGAAGGAACTGCGGTCGGCCGATCATCTCATCCATGGTGCGCACGCCTAGGCTGGCCATGATCTCGCGGACCTCCTGCGCCACGGCGTTGAAGAAGTTCACGATCATGTCCGGGGTGCCCTTGAACTTGGCGCGGAATTTCGGATCGGTCGTGGCCACGCCGACGGGGCAGTTGTTCAAGTGGCACTGGCGCACATAGACGCAGCCCAGGGCGATGAGGGCGATGGTGCCAAAGTTGAACTCCTCCGCCCCCAGGATGGCGGCGATGGCGATGTCTCGCCCGTTGCGCAGGCCGTTCAGCATGAGCACCTGCTGGGCCTCTGCGAGACCGAGCTCCCAGGGCAGGCCCGCGTGTTTGATGGAGCTGAGCGGGCTGGCCCCCGTGCCGCCATCGTGGCCGGAGATGAGGATGATGTCGGCATTGGCCTTTGCCACGCCGGCGGCCACGGTGCCCACGCCGGCCTCGGCGACGAGCTTCACGCAAACACGGGCGCGGGGGTTGGCTTCCTTTAGGTCATGGATGAGCTGCGCCAGGTCTTCGATGGAATAGATGTCATGGTGCGGCGGCGGACTGATGAGAGTGACACCGGGCGTGGTGTGGCGCAGGCGGGCGATCATGCGGTTCACCTTCATGGCCGGGAGCTGGCCGCCTTCGCCAGGCTTCGCGCCCTGGGCCATCTTGATCTCTAGCTCCCAGGCGTTGGCTAGGTATTCAGCCGTGACGCCGAAGCGGCCGCTGGCCACCTGCTTGATCTTGGAGTTCGCCCAGTCGCCGTTTTCATAGGGCTTGAAGCGCCGGGGATCTTCGCCGCCCTCGCCACTGTCGGACTTGCCACCGATGCGGTTCATGGCGATGGCCAGCGCCTCATGCGCCTCGGGCGAAATCGCGCCCAGGGACATAGCGGCGGTGGTGAAGCGCACGCGGATGTCCTCGATCGGCTCCACTTCGTCGATGGGGATGGGGCCTTCCTCGCCGGGCACGAATTCAAAGAGGTCTTTGAGCGCTGTCGGCGTGTTTTCCAGCGATGCCTTGACGTAGGATGCGTAGTCTTCGGCCTTGCCGCTCTTCACGAAGGTGTGGAAGTTTTTGATCACCGGGCCGGTGACGGCGTGCATCTCGCCTTTTTGACGCGGGCGGTAGTAGCCTGGGTCGCCGAGATCAACGCTTGTCTGCCCATCTGGCACGGCAGCGCCGAAGCCAAGGGCATGACGTGCCAGCGCCTCCTCGGCGATCTCTTTGAAACCGATGCCGCTAATCTGGCTGGGCGTGCCGGTGAAGGCGTATTGCATGACCTCCTCGCCGATGCCCACGGCCTCGAAGATTTGCGCGCCGATGTAGCTGCTGAGCACGGAGATGCCCATCTTGCTCATGATTTTCAGCACGCCCTTCTCCAATGCTTTGCGGTAGTTTAGTGCGGCCTTTTCATAGCCCATGCCGTCTAGCTGTGGCTTGCGGGCGGTTTTGTCAGACTCTACCACCTCGCGGATGGTCTCAAAGGCCATGTAGGGGCAAACAGCGCTGGCACCAAAGCCGAACAAACAGGCCATCTGGTGCGTATCGCGCGCCTCGCCTGTGTCGATGACTAGGCTGAGCCTCATGCGGATTTTCTTGCGGTTCAGGTGATGGTGAACCGCGCCCGTGGCGAGCAGAGCGGGGATGGCCACGCGATCTGGTCCCACAGCGCGGTCGGTGAGGATGAGGATCTGCACGCGCTCTTTGGCTGCATTTTCAGCGTCTGCACAGAGCTGATCCAGGGCACGCTTCATGCCCTCAGGGCCTTCAGCGATAGGCCAGGTCATGTCGAGCACGCGGTGTGGGTAGTCGGGCAGCGCCTTGAGGGAGGCGAGCTCATTTTCAAAAAGGAAGGGCGAGCTAAGATGCACGACCTTGGCATGCTCGGGCGTCTGGCCCAACCAATTGCGCTGGGGGCCCAAGACGACATCAAGGCTCATGACCGCGCGCTCGCGGATGGGATCGATGGGAGGATTGGTGACCTGGGCAAAGAGCTGACGGAAGTAGCTGGTCAACAGACGCGGACGTGTGGATAGCACGCTGAGCGCTACGTCATCGCCCATGGAGTAAATGGCCTCCTCCCCCTTGGCTAGGGAGGGTGTCAGCGACATGTCGATCTCCTCTTTGGTCAAGCCAAAGGCGGCCTGCTTTTGCGAGAGCGTGAGTGGATCTTGGTCGCCTGTAGGGACTTCGGGTGCCTGCGCTGTCAGGCTGGTGCGATTTTTCAGCCATTCCCCATAAGGCTGGCGGCTGGCGAGATCGGCTTTGATTTCGTCATTGAACCGAATGCGCTTTTTCAGAAGGTCGATCTCCAGCATCTCACCGGGTGCCAGGCGGCCTTTCCAGCGGATGCGTGCATCGTCAATGGGCACGATGCCCACCTCAGAGCCTAGGGCAAAGATGCCGTCGGTGGTCAGCTTCCAGCGGCTGGGGCGCAGGCCATTGCGGTCCAGACTGGCAACGACGCTGAGACCATTGGTCAGCACCATGGCGGCGGGGCCATCCCAGGGCTCGCTAAAGCATTCGTGGTATTCATAAAAAGCCTTGAGCTCCGGTGAGGTCATCGGGTCGATCCCGTAGGCACTAGGCACCAGCATGGCCATGGCATGGACGG
>JAIWOJ010000293.1 GCA_020216965.1 Prosthecobacter sp. | reverse complement strand
CAACACAGGCCGCTTCTGGCACCCTCTCTGAAACTCATTTCCCCCTTTTTTCCTATGTCTTTTGTGATCCATGAACCACGACCCGAAAACCTCCGCTTTGCACCCTGTGACTTGTGCGGGCACACGCATTTTTTGATTGTCTCTGACCGGGACCGCCACGGTCAGCCGCTGCAGACGGTGGTCTGTCATGATTGTGGACTCGTCTCGACCAATCCACGACCTACCGATGAGGAGTTGGAGCAGTTTTATCGGGAGGAATACCGCAAGAGCTACAAGCAGGCCGTGAAGCCCAAGCCCAAGCATGTGTATCGTGCGGGGCGCGTGGCCCTGGAGCGCCTCAGCTATCTGCTGCCGCTCCTCCGCCCTGGGCAGAGCGTGCTGGACATGGGGGCAGGAGGTGGGGAGTTGCTTTTCCTGCTACGCGGGCTGGGGTACGCGGTGCAGGGCATCGAGCCAAACCTCGGCTATGGCGGATCAGCGCGGGACACTCTCGGTCTGCCAGTGCAGGTCACCCACTACCAGCACGCAAAGGTAGAGCCAGGCAGCCTGGATGTGGTCACCTGTTTTCACGTCCTGGAGCATTTGGCGCATCCCATTGAGGCGCTTTCGATCATGGGCGGGTGGGCCAAACCTGGCGGTCTGCTGCTCATTGAGGTGCCGAATGTCATGTCCCGCTGTCAGTGGCCGAGCAGCCGCTACCACTTGGGGCACCTGCATCATTTCAGCAGCAGCACCCTGTGCCTGGCTGGACAAAAGGCGGGCCTGACCCCGGTGGATACCTTTACCTCCTCAGATGGGGGGAATCTCATGGTCGTCTTCCGCAAGGACGAGGCTCCAGCCATCAAGCTGGGTGCCATCATTCCCGGTCATGCCCTCCGCGTGCTCAAGCACTTGCAGGGGCACACGGCGATGAATCACCTGCTCAGTCGGCACCCTTACTTGCGGCCATGGGCGAAGCTCTCTAGCCGAGTCCAGGAACGGGCGGCTCTCATGCGCCATCAGGATGCCCATTCCATCCTCGACCACTTGCTGGTCGAGGCCCGCCTTGTGGCAGAAAAACTGAGAAAGTCAGAACGGCCCAGCGAGCCCGAGCAGGATCTGCCATGCCTCCTGAGCGTGGCCTAGACGGGTTTTCCCAAAGCGACCATCAGATTCCGGGTGCAAAGGCAGCCTGCCGCGCCGTGTGTTTTTTCCTAGAGCTTGTTGCGGCGGCGGTATTCGCCGGGAGTGATGCCGTGGCGTTTGCGGAAGGCACCTGCCATGTACTGCGGGTGCGGAAAGCCCGCTTTCTCGGCGATGGCATCCAGGGTGAGGTCTGTCTGGGCGAGTAGCTGCTCTACTTGGGCAAAACGCTGTCGTGTGATCTCCTCCCCTGGACTGCGACCGATGGCCGCCTTCATGCGGCGCTCCAACATGCTGCGGGAGAGCGCGGCGTGCCGGGCGACATCATCCACGCCGATACCCGTGGCGGCGTGCTGGCGGATGAACTGGAGGGCACGGGCGATGCGGGCATCTTCCACGGCGACGATGTCAGAGGACTGGCGCACGATGACCTCCCCTGGCGGGATGAGCGTGGTCTCAGGCGGGCGGGTGCCGTGGCGCATCCAGGCATCCAGGAGTTGGGCAGCGCGGTGGCCGACCTGCTGACCCCGCAGTTGCAGGCTAGAGAGGGGCGGCCAGGCGGTCTCACACAGGGTTTTATCATTCTCTGCACTGACCACGCAGACCTGCTCAGGCACGGGAATATGGGCGCGGCGCGCAGCATCTAGCAGCCAGAAACCGATCTGGTCATGGCAGGAAAAGACGGCGCAGGGTTTTTCCAGGCTGGTGAGCCAGTCTGCGAGCCGCTGCTGGTGGCGATCCCAGCGGAGGCCGAGCGCATCACCAGGGCGGCTTTGCAGGATGGAGCAAGCATGTCCGGCCTCTGCCAAAGTGCTCATGTAGCTCTGGCTGCGCTCCTGCAAAAAGCGCTCCGACGTATCCACATAACAGGCGAAATGCCGAAAGCCGCGCTCCAGGACATGCTGGGCCACCCTGCGGCCCACGAGAAGATTATCCATGCCGACAAAGGGGAAGGAGTGATCGAGGACGGTGCTGCGTAGCTCAATCACGGGCAATCGGGTAGCCTTCAAATGCCGGAGCAATTCCGCATCCACCGTGCGGGCCAGGATCCCATCCCCCGGCCATTTTTTCAGCCAAGGCGGAAAGCTGGAACGCAGATCCCGGGACTCCAGGTAGAGGGACCATGGGCCTTTTTCCGCCACATAACGCCGGATGCCGCGCACGATGTCCCGCCCATAAGAGCGGGATGTATCCACGAGAACGGCCACCTGGGGAATCTCTGCCATGGGCAGGAGTATTCCGGCGCTCGGTGCAGAGAGCCAGTGTGAATTGAAGCTCCCCTCGCTGCGGTTGGGGGCCAGTTCCTTGGCTCAGGTATTGACCTTGGGGCCCTGGCCAGGGCCGCGCTGGGCACCGATCTCCACCTTGACCTTTTCCCGCACGCTGTTCGGCTTCACGCCTTCCTGGAAACCGCCGTCTTGCTTCTGCGCAGAAGAGCGGAGGGAGTCCCTGACAGAAGGTGCCTTGGGGGCTGGGCCATCCTCTGCTGGGCCTGAGACAGCCGGAGCCGGCTGCGATTGCTTGGCCTCATTTTCGGGTCCCTCCAGAGCTTCATTCAGCTCCACATCCTCATCCAAGTCATCCACGTCAGGGGAAAAATCATCGTCATCGTCTGGGGCAGAGTAGCTGATGGGCTCGGCTTTTTGCTTCTGCTCCACGGCCTGATTGATGGCTACGTCTTCCTTGGGCTCATCCACGATGATCTCTTCATCCTCTGCGTCCACCGCGGGGGCAAAGTCTTCATCATCGGCCGCGGTGTAGCTGGCCTGTTTCACGGGCTGCTTTTGCTCCTGGGCTTTGTCCTTGTTGTCCACCTTGGGCGCGTAGGGATCATCGTCATCGCCAAAGTCGATCGCAACGCTCTTGTCATCATCGTCATCAAACTCGATCTTCGGGCGGTCGGTGCTGCGCTCATCTGGCAGGTCGTCACGGTTCACGCGCTTGAGCTCAGGCTGGCCTTGCTTCAGCTCCTCCATGACTTGGTGGCGGGCCACAAAGGTCTTTTCGGCGGCACCCTTGAGCTTGGCGGTGAGTTCTTCATCCCCAGCAGCATGTTCCAGCTCCTCGGTAGTGGCACGGCCCTGCATGAACTCCTTGGCCATGCCGTCCACGGTCGTCGGCCCGCCATCCGCTCCGCTGCGGTGCAGGGTGAACTTGGTGTTGTCCATCTCCACCCCTTGCCTGGCGAATTGATCGAGCGATTGCATCGCCTGCTGTGCGCCGGGCAGGTAGTGACCACTGCGGTTATTCACCTCCTTGAGCACAGAGACCTCTGCCGTCTTGGCATCCACCCCGAGCTCGTCCGCCTCCTCCTGGCTCAGGGGTTGGTCACGCAAAACGGTGTTTTTGCCGACCACAAACTCGCCCGCTGCTGCCACATCCTCCCCAGCCAGAAAGCTGGAATGGTGAACGTGAACTTGCTTGTCTGGGACATTGCCCTCCAGCCCTGCGACCTCTGCCTCCTTCAGTTTCTTCGTCGAGTCCTGCTCATTGTAAGCGAACATCTGCCCCTCCTGATCCATCACAAAGATGTTCCTGTCCTGGAGATCCTGCCCGTCCTGGTCAGTCACCGCCACACTGGTGCCGCCGGAGGGATGGTCTTGATTGGCAAAACCCACCTTGGCCTCCTGGCGCTGCTGCTCATCCATGTAGAGCGTGGTGCCGATGTCTTTCTTGGCAGCCCATGCCTCCTCGGTCACCGCCGTCTTTTTCTCCGCAGCACGCTTCTCATTGGTCGTCTGCCGCAGCCATTCCTTCTCTTTCACGGACACTTCCTGGTCCCCCACCTGCGTCGTGCGGCTGGGTTGGTTTTTTTCCCCATCCACATACTTTTGACCCAGCGGTTTCATCTCCTGGCTACCTGGCTCTGGGGCCACATGGGGCCGCAGTTCACGCTGCTGGCGGTTCTCCTGGCTGAGCTGCGCCTCCAGATCAAAGTCATCAAATTCCTCCGCCGGGCCGTCCACTTCGCGCGCTTCGGCGCGATAAGCCGCCACCTCAAAGTCTTCTTCTTCAGGCTCGAAACTGAGGCCGTTGTCCTTTTTTTCCGCCTCAATGGGATCAGAAGAGATGCTGGAGGAAGCCCCGCCAGAGCCCACGGCTGGGCTGCTGACTTGGGGGCCATCTTCATCGCTAAAATCAAAGCCTAGA
>JAIWOJ010000292.1 GCA_020216965.1 Prosthecobacter sp. | reverse complement strand
CGAACTCACGACCTCTTGCACCCCATGCAAGCGTTCTACCAGGCTGAACTACGGCCCGACCTTTTCGCGGGGCGGTGGCCCGCCCGGCTGGGGATGCGGATGATGGCGGGATGGCCCCTCTTTGCAACCGACTTGTGCGGTGGGATGTAAATTCTTTCCCCTCAGCTTGCCTTCGTAGTGCCCCGCTGACCAGCCAGCACACCATGCAGCAGGAAGGCTAGGCCAATCACCACCATGAACAGTGAGAAAAACTGCCCGCGTGTCAGGCCCAAGATCGCCACGGCACCAGAATCTGGCTGGCGCACGCATTCTAGGCTGATCCGGGCCACGGCATAGAGCAGGAAAAATAGCCCCGTCAGGATACCGTGCGGCAGCCTAGGCCAGCGCACCCGCACCCAGAGCAGTACGGCACTGAGCAGCAACCCCTCCCCCAGCGCCTCGTAAAGCTGTGACGGATGGCGCGGATGCAGCAGTGCCTCCAGCTCCGCTCTGCCCCCGCCGTTTTGCTCAAACCAGGCAATGATCTCCGGGCTGTGCTGCAGCCCCAGGGGTAAAGACACCGCCTGCCCGCCCTGCTGCACATAGTCCTCATGCAGCAGCTCTGTGGGAAATTTCACCGCCCAGGGCACCGTGGTGACACGGCCAAAAAGCTCACCATTGATGAAGTTGGCAATGCGCCCACAAAACACCCCCAGGGGTGCCCCACACACCAGCGTGTCCCCGATTCCCGTCCAGGAGATCTTGTGCTTCCGCGCATACCATAGGCAAAATATGGCCACACCCGCGATTCCGCCGTGGCTTGCCATGCCCCCTTTGTGAATCATGAAAATCATCCATGGCTCCCGGATGAATTGATCCCAATCATACAGCAGCATGTAACCCACACGCCCCCCCAGCACGACGCCGAACAGAGCCACTAGGGTGATAAAGTCTGCCACCTGCGCCTCTTGAATCTCAGAAAGCCCGCGACGCGCGAGCTGCACCATCACGAGATAGGTCAGGTAAAAACCCAAGACATAGGCCAGACCATACCAGTGCAGGGCAAAACCCTCCCCCAGGCGGATCAGATGCGGGCTGAGATCGTGCAGATAGTAGGCAAAAGGGGATGGCATAGCTCAGGGATGCCGCTCCACGCCCCGGCAGCAAGTGAAAGGAATGCCACGCCGTCAGCAAATCCAGCCACCGCCCCACCGTATGCACCTCCTTGCATGAAAATTCTGCCCCTTTTCCTCCTGCTAGCCACGATCGCTCAGGCCGCAGAAACGCCGACACCAAAGCCGAAGCCGCAATTCCAATATCACTCAGGCAGCATCCAGGTGAGCCTACCCTCAGCCGATGAGCCCAAGGTGCGCGGTTTTGGCCCGGACTCCGTCCAGGCAGCCCTACGCTATCTGGAGGAGGGCGCTCTCTGCTGGGTGCGTGAAAAATCCTGCGTGAACTGCCACACCACCGGCCCCTACCTCAGTGAACGCCCCGCTTGGTCCAACCTCTACGGCAAGCCCACCGAGGAGATCCTGGCGGACTTTGCCAGCTTTGTGCCCGCTGAGGTGAAGAAAGTGAACGAAACCACCACCAAAACCGGCCACCGGCATTACCCAGCCGCCTTTACCAGCGTCTGGCGCAGCCTCGGCCTGGCAGAGTGGGATCAGCACGTCACTGGACACACCCGTGAGATTACCGACCGCTCCCTGCGCGATATGTTTGAGCGGCAGTCAGAAAACGGTGCCTTTGTCAGCCATGGCGAGGTAGAGATCCCACACATCACCACCGATTTTGAGCTCTCGCTCCAGGCCGCCCGTGCCATCACGGCTGCCCCCGGCTGGCTCGCAGGGCTACAGGACGCTCAACTTCTTGAGCGCATCACCCGACTAAAAAACTGGCTGCGGTCAGCCGAGCCAAACAACGACTTCGACCGCATCTTGCACCTCCAGCTCGCGCATTACTTCCCTGAACTCGTCACCCCAGAGGAAAAAACAATCGCCCTAGAGATCCTGACCGCACGCCAGCACCCCGATGGTGGCTGGAGCATCCGGGACATGTCCACTCTACAAAATTGGCATTTTGAGATCAGTGAGACCGTCACCCACCTCATCCAAAACCTCCCAGATGCCCACAAGCCCGAGAGCGATGCCTACATGACCGCCCTCGCCATCGTCCTTATGCGCCAGGCTGAGGTGCCTAGCACAGATGACCGCATCCAGCGTGGCATTGCCTGGCTGAAGGGGGAGCAGCGCATCTCTGGCCGCTGGTGGATGCACTCCCTCTACCGGGGGAACTATCACTACATCACCTACATCGCCACCTGCCAGGCTCTCAAAGCCCTGCACCTCTGTGGTGAGCTGCCCGCGCCGGAGAAATCGACCCGCTAGGTGAAAAAAATCGCGGTTTGCAGGGGGGCGAAAGTTCTTCTTGCCAATATCTCGGATAATTGTCCAGTATTTTGTAATCGCATGAAAGCACTCGTCAAAGCACACGCAGAGCGCGGTCTCTGGCTCCAAGACGTCCCCGAACCCCAGGTCGGCATCAATGACGTGCTCATCCAGGTGCGCAAAACCGGCATCTGCGGCACAGACCTGCATATCTATAAATGGGATGCCTGGGCACAAAAGACCATCCCCGTGCCCATGGTCGTCGGCCATGAGTTCGTCGGCCAAGTCGTCGCCGTCGGCTCCAACGTGAATGACTTTCATCCAGGCGAAATCGTCAGTGCCGAAGGCCACGTCGTCTGCGGCCGCTGCCGCAACTGCCTCGCCGGTCGCCGTCACCTCTGCAAAGACACCGTCGGCATCGGTGTGAACCGCACGGGGGCCTTTGCCGAATACATCAGCGTGCCCATGACGAACGTCTGGCACCACCGTGAGGGCGTGGATGAGGACGTGGCCAGCATCTTTGACCCCTTTGGCAACGCTGTGCATACCGCGCTGGCCTTTGAATGCCTCGGGGAGGACGTGCTCATCACTGGCGCTGGCCCCATCGGTCTCATGGCCATCCCCGTGGTGAAGCACGCCGGGGCACGCCATATCGTCATCACCGATGTGAACGACTATCGGCTCGATCTCGCGCGGAAAATGGGTGCCACCCGCGCCGTCCATGTGGAGCGTGAAACCCTCGCCGATGTGCAAAGACAGCTCGGCATGAAGGAAGGCTTTGATGTCGGCCTAGAAATGAGCGGCAACCCCGCCGCCTTTCGTGGCATGATTGATGCCATGTGCCATGGCGGCAAGATCGCCATGCTCGGCATTCCCAGCGAGCCCATCGCCATCGACTGGAACAAGGTCATCTTCAACATGCTCACCATCCATGGCATCTACGGACGCCAAATGTATGAGACCTGGTATTACATGAGCGTGCTGCTGGAGAGTGGCGTGGACATCCGTCCCGTCATCACCCACCGCTATCACTACAGCGAGTTTGAGCAGGGCTTCGCCGCCATGGAGAGCGGTCAGTGTGGTAAAGTGGTGCTGGATTGGAGCGGCTAGGACCAGATTTCAAACTTCAAGCTGAAGTCGGCACCCAGTCTCACGAAACCTTAGCATCAGGGCAAAACCTGACCGTGCCACCCTTGGCCCCCATCAGGCTTCTTGACGCCGCTGGCTGCATGAGTTTCGGATGGAAATGCCCCCCTGTGACCTGGCCGTTTCCCCTTCCCAACCTCAAGCATGGCTGGTGAGGATCCCGGAAATCTTTGAGCCGATCACATCCGACATCCTTGCCAGCTTGACCACGCAAAAGAGCACACGCCTCGGGCGGGAGTTTCATTCCATCAAAATTACGTCACCCAGTTGTGTTCAAACCACAGAGACGCCGAAGTTTGTCCGCTGGAATCTACCCTTGGAGCACTCCTGGCCCTGCCATCCACAAAAGATGGAGGGCTTTATCGAAAAAGCCACACAAACGCTCGCCCGCAAATTTTCCGCGAGGAATCCCCAGGCAGTCTTCGTCGGCGCGCTGCATCCCACCTCGCCAGACCGCTACTACCGCAGCTTGGCATCAAACTTACGCGGACGGCTCCTCCAAGTCCTGCCCAAGCTGCCAGTGACAGAGGTCGAAGAACAGGAACCAGAGCGTGAGACGCTGTTTTGCCTCGTCGGCAAAGAAGGTCTGTTTGCTGGGATGCAGTCACCTCTGAAGTGCAATGGCTTTTATCCAGGCGGGAGCAAATTTATCGATCAAGACGCACCAGAGGTCATAAGCCGTGCAGGAGCCAAGTTAGCAGAGGCGCTGCACTACCTGCGCTTACACCGTGCCATACCTCCTCCAGGCAGCCATTGGATTG
>JAIWOJ010000291.1 GCA_020216965.1 Prosthecobacter sp. | reverse complement strand
TGAAAGAGGCGCTTGGTCTCCAGCCAGCCGCGCAGGAGCGCGGATTTTTCCGCCGCCAGACGCACGGGCTCCAGCAGGGCGTTCAGCGCGGTCTGGTCCTTCTGCCCGGCATAAAGCTGGAGCGCGCGCGCCAGCGGCAGGTGCTGCGCCTGGCCGCCGGCCCCCAGCTTTTCCGTGAAGGTGGCCAGGAAGGCGAAGGGGCGCTGCGTGTCGGCCTTGTTTTCCGCCAGGTGAAAATTCACCCGGCCCACGACATGCCAGGCGGGGCAGGCGGCGCGCAGCCAGGCGGGCACGTCTTTTCCCGCCAGCCCCGCCACATGCGCGCCGAGCTGCTGCCACCAGTCCGCCAGCATGGGGGCGCTCACATTTTCCGCTCCCGGAAAGGGAGGCATGGATGTCAGCAGGGCGGCAGATTCCGCCTCTGTCAGCGCGGGCACGGAGGCGGCGTCCAGCGTCTGGCATAGGCGGGTGAAAAAGGCGCGCCCGAGCTCGCGCAGCCAGCGCCAGGGGGCCTCCAGCTCCGCCGTCAGCAGGTCGGTAGCCAGCAGGCAAAGGCAGGCTGCAGCACCCTGGGTGGAGGCGAGTCTGCGCTCATCCGCCGTGGCGGGCTCGCCTTCACAGAGCAAAATGCCGTCTGGCGTGGCAACCGGGGTGATCATGGTCAAGAATACGGCGTATTACCAGGCGAACGCAAGCCGCACCCCCGCCTTGCCAGCCATCGCGTAGGCAGCGGCGGAATCGAAAAAATCCCCCGCAGGTCGGAAGCTGAGCCTTTGCTCCAGCGGCACGGCATCCTCTGCACGGCTCCAGAGGACGAGGCATATCTGATCCGTGTGCCGACTGCGGTAAGCGATGCCATCCAAACGCGCCGGATGCCGTGCGATCCGCTCTGCCCACCTCTGCGGCAGGCGCAAATCCGGGGCATAGAGCGAGCCCGCATCCATGCCCACCGCTAGGCGGGTATGGGCGTCCGTCAGATCACAAAGACGAAGGTCTGAGGGCAGCGGGCCGGTCTCCAGAAAGGCCCAGCGCTCCGCTTGCTCCCTGGAAATGACGTAGGGGCTGGAGGAGGCCACAGGGCGGTGTGCGGCAAAGCGGTCCCCCCAGACCTCAGCGACTGTCGTCTCCTGATCCGTGGCGAGATAAACGCAGGGAAAATCCCCAGACGCAGGCGTCAGGCGGGAGCCTTTGGAAGGAAAAAACTGCCCAGGGAACTCCACCCGGCACAGACGGTACCAGGTAGGGACAGCCCAGGCACCCAGGGCGCTTACCGGGATGGCGATGGCATCAAAAGCCTTTTGCCCAGGCGGTTGGCGCAGATCACGCTTGGCAGAGAGCATCAGCGTGCATCCGCCTCCACCGCTGCCAGCACCTCTTCTAGCCTACCTGCGCGCAGCGCCTCCAGCGGCGGACGCCCCCCCGTGAGAGGGTGTGCCTGAAGCAAAAAGGCAAAGGCAGTGAGCGGCCCCTCCCCCAAGTGCGCACGAATGGCGGCCAATACCTCCGGCAGCCCATGCCAGCACCCCCCCTCCGGGCGGAACTGCCAGACCGGCACGAGGTAATCCCCCCCGCCCGAGCGGTAGGCCAGCACATTGCCCTGGCGAATCTGATGCGCCAGAGCCTGGCGGGTGACGGGCTGCGGTCTGCGAAAAAGCTGCCGGGCCTTTTCTACCCCCACACAGCCGCCCTCGGCACCAAGCAGGGTGGTCAGCCCCTCATCCGCCGTGGCATAACCCTCAGCGACCTCAAGGGGCAGCTTTTCCCGAATGACCTCTGCCAGCAAGGCGCTGACGCGGCTGAGGCTGAGGCCGAGCTGCAGCCCTGCATTGAGGAGGGCGCGGAATTGGCCGCTCAGCAGTTCCGTCGAGGGTAATGTGGCAGCGCGATAGGTCACAGCGATGTCTCGGAGTTTATTTTCTTCGTGTGGCACGGTTTATTTTCCACTTTTACCTTTTTTCTTCAATGTATTTTTTGGAAATTTTGCTGCTGTTCTGCGATGTGCCGGGCGCTCTTGAGGATCTCTTGCGCCGCTTTTTCGATCTCCTCTTGAGTGGTGAGGCGGGACAAAGAAAGCCGCAAGGTGCAGGCCGCAGACGTGGCATCACAGCCCATCGCCTCCAGGACATGGGAGGGATGCAGGGAGGCAGTGTGGCAGGCGGACCCGCCAGAGCAGGCAATGCCGCGCTGATCCAGGCGGATGAGCATCGCGGCGGCATCTATCCCAGGAAAACAAATGCTGGAGGTGCCAGGCAGCCGCTCAGCCTGCGCGCCATGCACCCCTGCGCCCTGCCAGCCCTGCAGCAGGGTTTTTTCCAAGCGATCCCGTTTGGCGGCCAATGCGGCAGGGCCGTTTTCCGCCAGCCAGGCGCTTGCCAGCTCCGCTGCCACCCCCATGCCGACGATGCCCGCGACGTTTTCCGTCCCACTGCGCCTGCCGCCCTCCTGCCCGCCGCCCACCAGCAGAGGGCGGAAAGGCGCGTGGTGGCTGACAAAAAGCGCCCCCATACCCTGGGGGCCATGCATTTTATGCCCACTCAGGCTCAGGTAATCCACGGGCACAGCCTTGAGATCCAGCGCCACTTTGCCGACCATTTGCACGGCGTCGGCATGGACCAGGGTGCCCGCAGCGTGGCACAGGCGCACGACCTCCTCCATCGGCGTGATGACCCCGGTTTCGTTGTTGCCCCAGATCATGGAGACCAGCGCCACACGCCCAGGCTCCAGCGCCCTTTCGAGAGCCTCCAGATCCAGCCGCCCCTGGCTGTCCACAGGGATCCTGCGCACCTCCCCGCCCCTGGCCTGCCAACGCGTGGCGGCCTCCACCGTGGCGGCGTGCTCCACCGCGCTGATGACCAGCACCGGACGGTCCGGCCACTCCTGTTGGGCAAAGAGCAGCACGCTGTTGATGGACTCCGTCGCCCCGCTGGTGAAGACCATTTCCTCGGGCACCGCCCCCATCAGGCCAGCCACCTGGGCGCGCGCAGCCTCCACCGCGCGCCGCGCCCTGCGGCCCCCGGAGTGCGCCGAGCTGGGATTGCCAAAACGGCCCTGCATCCAGGGTAGCATGGCCTCCAGCACCTCAGGCAGCAGCGGGGTGGTGGCATTTGCATCCAGGTAGATCATGCCCGCAGCCATACCACGGCCACCCGGCGCTGGCACGTCCAGCTTTCAAAAGCCGAAACGACCGCAGGCTAGGGGTTCATTCGCAGGGTTGATAGGTAGGGCGTGCTGTCCCCAGCCCGCCGCGCATGTGGGCCGGACTTCTGCGCCACCCCTCAGGCTTGCTGGAATGAATCACTAGGTTGATTTCAAAAAAACCTCCCCCTTGCCTTTTCCTTGGCATGGCCTCGTTCTAGCGTCTATAAAGCAGCCCTTTTCTAGCGGTCACAAAAGAATCTATGTGCGGCATCGTTGGCTACATTGGCAAGCGGCAGGCCAGCCCCATCCTCCTGGACGGGCTGAGCAGGCTGGAATATCGCGGCTATGACTCGGCAGGCATCGCCCTGCTCAATGGCGCGCCCCAGGTCAACATCATCAAAAAGGCAGGGCGCATCGACAACCTGCGCCAGGCCGTGGCGGAGGTCAGCCATGCCGGGGCCACGGGCATCGCCCATACCCGCTGGGCCACCCACGGTGCCCCGACGGATGAAAATGCCCACCCGCACCGCGATCAGAGCGGCAAGCTGGTGCTCGTCCACAACGGCGTAATCGAGAACTACCAAACCCTGCGGGAGCAAATGCTGGCCAAAGGGCATGTCTTTGAATCCCAGACCGATACCGAGGTGCTGGCCCATCTCGTCGGCACCTACTTTGATGCCAGCGATGAAGCGGATGGCCCCACACGCCTGCGCACCGCCGTCCAGAACGCCCTGCGCAAGGTCAAAGGCACCTACGGCATCGCCGTCATGCACGCGGATGTCCCCGGCGTCATCGTCGGCGCGCGGCTTGGCAGCCCGCTCGTCGTCGGCCTGGGCGAGGGCGAGCACTACCTGGCCTCCGATGTCAGCGCCATCGTGGCCCACACACGGGATGTCGTTTACCTCAATGACCACGACGTCGTCAGCCTCAGCAGCGAGCGCTTTGACGTGACCAGCATGGCCGGTGGCGATGCCCAGGTGAAGGTCAGCCGTGTCGAGTTCACCGCCGATGACGCGGAGAAGGGTGACTTCCCACACTACATGCTCAAGGAGATCTATGAGCAGCCCCAAAGCCTGCGCAACGCCATGCGCGGCCGCCTTTCCCGAGACGAGGCCACGGCCATCCTGGGCGGCCTGAACATGACCCCA
>JAIWOJ010000290.1 GCA_020216965.1 Prosthecobacter sp. | reverse complement strand
TGGTGCCGTAAGCCGCCTTGTCCGTGGTGCTAAACATCGTCAGTTTCACGCCGTTGGCATAGCGGTATTCGATCCGAAATTCCTCAGGCGCATCGTAAATGTTCTGCGAACGACGTTTCACGCCAGTGGCGATCACCTCGACAGGTGTCGTATCATCCATTCCAGCCCCCCACTGAGCCACATCGACAAAGTGCGCCCCCCAATCCGTGATGTAGCCAGGCGCGTAGTCGTCGATCCAGCGGAAGTTGAAGTGACAGCGCGCGGCCGTGTAGGGGCGCTCCGGTGTGCTGCCCATCCAAAGGGTGTAGTCGAGATGCGGCGGCACGGGCTCGGGCGCTTCCATGCCAGTGAAACCTCCCCGGATGGCAAAGACACCGGGCACGCCGACTTCGATCTCTTTTAGCTCCCCGATGTAACCATTGCGTACGAGTTCACAAGCCATACGCACCTTCAGCCCGGAGCGCCGCCAGGTGCCGCATTGCAACACGCGCTGGTTTTGGCGCACTGCCTCACAGATGGCTCTACCTTCACCAATGCTGGCTCCGAGCGGCTTTTCCGAATACATGTCCTTGCCCGCCCTAGCCGCTGCTACGGCGATGTGGGCGTGCCAGTGGTCCGGCGTGGCATTCATGATGGCGTCCACATCACTGCGGGCCAGCACGTCACGAAAATCGTGATAGCAGTCTGATTTACCAAGCTTTGCCAACTCTGCAGCACGCTCAAGGTGCTGCGCATCGACATCGCAGACAGCCACGACCTGCACGCGCTCATCGGCTAAGAAAGCACGCAGGTTGCTCGTGCCCTGGCCGCCAACACCAATGCAGGCAAGGCGAACTTTGGAATTTGGAGCAACAGCACCCGCACGCCCCAACACAGCGGCTGGCAAAATGAGGGGGGCAGTAGCTTTGAAAAACTCGCGGCGACTTGTGGTTTTCATCATTGGAGTAAAACGGCCTATTCCGGTTCAAGACGCGGCTTTTCTTGACTGAAATGCAGTTTGAAATGCTACCAGGCAGGCAAACCAAGTCGATCAGGGCATTCCGGTGGCTGCGCTCAGGCTGGGCCTATTTGTTCGGTCCTGATGCTTTGAACTTCTCCATCAGAGGCTGAATCCGTTTTTGTAGCTCTTTGTATTCGGGGCTCTTTTTATCATGCTTGTTACGCTCTGCTGCCAGAGCTTTGATTTGCTCTGCCAAAGCGCGGCGACTGAGAGTAGCGCTGTCGCCTCTGGGCTGCACGTCATCCCAATCATCGGTGCGGAAGACGGAAGCTGGGAGACCATCACTGTTCACGAGATTGGCCCCCTCTGGATTCGCGGCCCAAGCGTAGCGCACCGCCACGGGCGTTTTTATCTCGGCACTACGGACGATCACAGCATCTTTGCCGTCAATGACCGCTTCAGCCCATTTCCAAATTTTGTCAGCACCAGCGATCTCAAAACGCTTCAACGGACCTCCATCGCGAGATTTCAGCCCCTCGCCAGCTTGGTCGAAGGTCACGCGGATGGCACCATCTTGGATCATGCTGCCATGGTAAAGTGGACCACTGTAGATGATCTGCTTGCCGTAATCCTTTGCTAGTGCCCAGCGCGCGAGGCGCTCGCCAGGGTCTTTTTTATTCTTGGGATGAATGTCATTGGCATCACCGATGTCATTGATGATCGCCATACCTGTTTTTGGCGTCGTGGAGAGCACAAGCCGCATCCGATCCTGTGTCAATGCCCAGGAATCAGGGGTGCCAGGAGCCGTGGAGGGCGCATGGAAGTTGGCCAATTGCACAAAGTAGAAGGAGAAATCATCGCCCCACCGCGCGCGCCAATCACGAATCATGAGCGGGAGTGTTTGGTCATAAGGCACCGCACCGGGGCGAGCATTGGCTTCTCCCTGATACCAAATCGCCCCACGCATCGTGTAACCTGCGAACGGGTGAATCATGGATGCATAAAGCACGCCTGGCTTGCCCTCTGTGAGCAATGGGCGCTTGGGGATATCCGGTTTTTTTGGCAGGCGTGCTCTTTGTTCCGCACTTTTCCCTTTTGCTGCGGCTAGAGTTGCCTTCCATTGCTCTAGTTTCGCTGCATAGGCAGCATCTGCTTTCGCTTGATCATAGTTGGCCTCATCTTTCATCAATGCATCCACCAGCGCTTTTGTGCTCGGCAGTGTATTTAGCGCCTCTCGACTTGTGAAGGTCTCCACAGGCTTCCCGCCCCAGGCTGATTTGATGACGCCTATCGGCACCTGAAGTTCCTGGTGCAGCTTTCTCGCGAAGAAAAAAGCCACGGCAGAGAAGTTTGCGACGGTTTCCGGTGTCGCTGCTATCCACACTCCTGCGATGTCATCTTGATTCTCCTCAGCCGTCACCAGAGGTGCATTGAACATACGCAATGCAGGGTAGTTCGATTCAGCCATCAGCTCGGCATACTCTGGGGAACGATTCATGGTATAATACATGTTTGACTGACCGGAGGCGAACCACACCTCCCCTACCAGCACGTCCTGGATCGCGATTTTGTCTGCTCCGGCAGTGATCGTCAGCACTGCGCCTGTGGCATCTGCTGTCCCCGTTTCAATCTGCACTTTCCATCTTCCTTGAGCGTTCGCTTTTGCATTCGCGGACTTCCCTTTGAAAGAAACGATGACCTCTGTGTCAGCATCCGCCTTGCCCCAGATCGCCGCAGGGCGGTCACGCTGCAGCACCATGTGGTCTGAGAAAAAATGCGGAACTTTGAGCTCTGCGAGCAGTAGCGTCGGTGATAAGATCAGAAGAGTGAAGAATGCACGCATGGAGGATTTTAGGGAAGAGATCACGCGAGCCACAACGGACTCAAGGAGCCAAGTTTGCATGCATTCGCAGCCCGTCCTTTGACATTTCCCTATTGGCGAAGCGCTCTGGAAGCGTATGGAATTCAACGATGTCCTACTGGCTACTTAAATCCGAACCTGATGTGTTTTCCTTTGATGACCTGAAGTCACGCCCCAAAAAAACGGAGCCATGGAACGGGGTGAGAAATTATCAGGTGAGGAACATGATGCGCGACCAGATGGCGGTTGGAGATCTCGGCTTTTTTTACCACTCCAGTTGTCCTGTTCCTGGCATTGCGGGTGTGGTGAAGGTTGTCAAGGAGGCTTACCCAGACCCGACTCAATTTGATCCTGCATCAGAATACTTTGACCCCGGCAGCCGTCCTGATGAGCCGCGCTGGCTGATGGTGGACGTGCGCTGGGAGGCAGATTTCAAGAACTACGTCAGCCTCGACATGCTGCGCGCAGAGCCAGCGTTGGCAGACATGCTGATCCTGCGGCGTGGCAACCGACTTTCGATCACGCCAGTGGAGCAGAAGCACTGGAAACTCATCTGCAAGATGGGCGGACTTTGATGGGATGCGAAGATCGCGCTTGGCAGCGGTTGTCAGCTCCTGCTTCACTATCTGCATGAGCGCTACCCTGCCCTTTCGACGTGATGCCCACCTCCAGGCCGCTATGTCGGGCGAGGTTTTTGACGTATTGGTCATCGGCGGTGGTGCGACGGGTCTCGGCACTGCCGTCGATGCGGCATCGCGAGGGCATTCCGTGCTGCTGGTGGAGCAGTCTGACTTTGCCAAAGGCACCTCCAGCCGTAGCACCAAGCTAGTGCATGGTGGAGTGCGCTACCTCAAGCAAGGGAATGTTGCACTGGTGCTGGAGGCACTTCGTGAGAGGGGACTGCTGGTCAAAAATGCACCTCACCTCGTTCACAGCCAACCGTTTGTGATCCCAAACTACCATTGGTGGGAGGGGCCATTTTATGGCATCGGTATGAAGGTCTATGATGGGCTGGCAGGAAAGCTGGGGCTGGAGCCCTCACGCTGGCTCACGCGGGAGGACGTGCTGGAATTGCTGCCTAACCTTGAACCTGCGGGGCTGAACGGGGGCATCATCTATCATGACGGCCAGTTTGACGATGCGAGACTCGCAGTGAATTTGGCACAAACGGCTGCTTATCATGGCGCTGTGCTGCTGAATCACACAAGTTGTCTCGGCCTCAAGAAGGAGCGTGGCAGGATCACAGGCGCGCGCTTGAGAGATGAGGAGTCTGGGGTGGATTTTGATGCGCATGGGCGCGTGGTGGTGAATGCCACGGGCGTCTTTGCCGACAGCGTGAGGAAGATGGATGAACCCACTGCACAGGCGATACTGAGCCCTAGCCAGGGCATTCACTTGGTGCTGCCGCGTGAATTTTTGCCAGGTGAGACGGCAATCATGATCCCCAAAACGGATGATGGACGTGTGCTTTTTGCCGTGCCCTGGCATGGTAG
>JAIWOJ010000289.1 GCA_020216965.1 Prosthecobacter sp. | reverse complement strand
CGGAGGCACGTCGTGACCGTAGCCGCGCATGATGACGCTCTCGAAATCAACCTTCATGAGCCTGGCCTGACGTTCGAGCAGCGAGGTCTGATCGAGCATCAACTGCCGGAACTCCGAGCCGCCGGTCATCGCATCGTCGGCCACGAGCAGCAGGAAATGGCTGTCTTTGATCGGCATGGCGGCGGGCATGAGTTGAAAGCCGCCCTCATGCAGCCAGAACGCGTGAAAGTGCTGCGTGATGAACTCATCGCGACCCGCCAGCAGCACGCTGAGCGTGTGCGCGCCATTCGAGTGCCCACCGATCACGCTGCGTTCCCAATCAATGTTCGGCACCTCGGCGGCGAGCTTTTCCAGCATCGTGCGATACGCTGCACTCACGATGGCCAGGTCTTCCATCATCACGGGCAGCGTTTTGCCCTTGGGCTGGTTCTTTTTGAAAAGCGGCACCCGCACCGCGATGAAGTCGTCAGCACCGACGATGTCGCGAGCCATCGCCCCACCATCCTCCGGCCCGCCGCTGCCGCCCTTGATGTAAACAAAGAGCGGATGCTTCGACGCTGGCGAGTAGTTCGCCGGCAAAATTGCCCCCAGCCTCGCCACCTTCGTCGTGCCCGAAACCATGCCCACGAGCGTGTTCGGCAGCTCGGGGAAGTCGAAGGTGAGCGCGGCGTTTGGCGCGAGGTCGGCCGCGAGGGCGCTGGCGCTGATGAGGATGAGGAGAAGAGTTTTCATGCGGCCGAATCCGGTTCGTAACCAAAGAAGGGGTAGTCGTTCTCGGGAGCAAAGGCGGCTTCTGCTTGAGCCGGGAATTCAGGCGCAGCCTGAACCATGACTGGCACGGCCACGGCGGCAGCAACGGTGCCTTTGAGGGCGCTGAGGAGAGCCTCGCGGCGGGTGAGGGTGTTGGGTCCGGTATTCATGGGATTGGGAGTGTGGCACAGCCCTCTGGGCTGATCAGATGAGTCCAGAGGACTCAACCACATTGGAATCAGGCTTCGCTAAAGGGGCCGCCATTCTGCTTCGCGAGCGCCTCGCGCACTTTCACGCCGTCGAAGGTGCCGACTTCGGTCCTGGCTTTCATCGCGAGCGCGGCGGCAGTGCCTGCGGCTTCGCCGAGGGCTATCGCGGTGGCGGTGACGCGGCTGGAGGCGCTAGCTTCGCTGCTGGCGCTGTGGCAGCGTCCGGCGACGAGGAGGTTGCTGACCTTTTGCGGGATGAGCGTGCGATAACTGATGTCGTAAGGCTTCGGCTGGAAGCCGGAACCGGTGAAGGGTTTATCGACCGAGACCTCCGGCGGATGGATGTCGAGGAACCAGCAGCCCGTGGCAACCGCATCATCATGCCGCGTGGTCTTTTGCAGATCTTCGAGCGTGAGCACGTTCAGCCCGACGATGCGCCGCGTGTCGCGCACGCCGATGTAGGGGCCGCTCGTGATGTAGTAGCTATTTTCAAAGCCGGGCACCTTCGACTTCCACTCGTTGAAGATCGCTCAGGCATCCTTGCGGCCCTGAATCTCCGCTCTGGTGAAGTCGGCGGCGTTGGTCGCATCGGCAGGCACGCGGGTGGCGTGGACGTAGCACTCATCTTTCGCGAAGGCGAAGATCAGCCCCGGGCCATAGAAGTTTACCAAACGGCCTTCCTTGTGCGCCTCAATGAGGACTTTCTTCGCCATGTCCTTTGTCTCCTTCACCGGCACCACATTGCCGATGCGGAAATGCAGCGTCAACGGCATGAGCGGCTTGGACGAGATCGTCGGACAACCCGCCCAATGCGCGATGTCGCCATCGCCGGTGCAATCGATAACCTGTTTCGCCTCCACGCGGGTGAGGCCATCCTTGTTCGCGATGAGCACGGCGGCCACGCGACCTTCCTTCACCTCCACGTCACAGGCGACGCTGTGATAGAGCACGCTGAGCTTGTCCTTGTGCTGGAGGATGAGGTCGTCCGTGAGCACCTTGAAGTGCTCCACATTCGGAATCCACATGCTGCCCCAATATTTCGTCACCAGATCCGGCGGCAGGTCGTCGATCGACTTCGCGCCCGGCTTCGCGATGCCCAGCCGCTGCAGCAGCTCCAGCGCGATGCCTTTCACGACAAAGCGCCCGCTCGGTTTGTCGATCAGCCCATCAAAGTAAGGCAGCCCGACCGCGGTGATGATGCCGCCGGAAAAGCCGGCGCGCTCAATCAGCAGCGTTTTCGCACCGTTGCGGGCGGAAGACAAAGCGGCGGCAATGCCGGCACAGCCACCACCGCAGATGAGGACGCAAGTTTGGATGGTTTTCATGGTTCTCTAGCATAGCGTTCATGCCCCGCCTGACACCACGACAAAGACTATGTGAAATGCGACGCGGTCTGTGATGTTCTGCAGAATCCGCGGTCCTTTGGAATACCGCAGTTCCGGTTAGCAGGTTTGTTTCCCAGTGCCACCGCCTTGCGGTCGCTGCTGGCCTAGGCTAATGCGGGCGGCTGATGATTCCTCCCTATCCTGATCGTTGGAGCCTAGACTCCTGGTTCACCGGCTTTGGTCGGGCTGATTACACCGCTTTCAAAGAGGCTCTGGTGGCTGAATTGCGGCGTCTTGCGCAAGTGGCGGCCGAGCTTTCCCAAGACCTGGAGGGCATCGCCCAGATGATCGGTGCGCTGGAGGCGCTGGATGAGCGGCTGGGGCACCTTTCCGCCTACCTGGGCTGCTTATCTGCGGATGATGCTGGGAATGAGGCGGTGAAGGCGGATGAAGCATGGTGCGCGACGCTGGAGGCGGATCGCACAAAGCTGCACGCCCGCTTGTGTGCCGCTCTAGCCGGGCTGGAGGAGACTGCCTTTCAGTCCCTGGTAGAGATACCAACGCTCCTGGATGCACGCCACGCCATTAGCCGGATGCGTGAGGAGGGCCGCAAGCAGATGAATGCAGATCTGGAGGCTCTGGCGGCTGATCTGAATGTGGATGGGCTACATGCCTGGGGGAGGCTGTATGACACCCTGACGGGGCGGATGGAGTTCCCGATGACCTTTCCAGATGGGCATCGTGAGGTCGTGCCCATGGCCCGGCGGCGTGCCCTGATGGCTGAGCCTGACCGAGCTTTGCGCGCCGCGGCATTCCATGAGGGACAAAAGCCCTGGGAAGAGCACGCCATCACCTTGGCAGCAGCGCTCAATGGCATCGCTGGCACGAGGCTGACCCTTTACGGGCACCGGGGTATCCCTCACTTTCTAGACAAACCCCTTTTTGACGCTGGAATGACCCGCGCCTCTCTGGAGGCGATGCTTGAGGCCATTCATCAAAACCTAGACCTGCCCCGGCGTGCCTTGCGGAAGGCTGCCCGCCTCCAGGGCACCCCCGCACTCGCTTTTTATGACCTGGAGGCTCCACAGATTGCCGCTCCGCAGGGGCTGACTCTCTCCTGGGACGATGCCTGTGCGACGGTCCAGCGGGCCTTTAGCGCTGCTTATCCTGCGCTAGGCGATTACTTTCGCCAACTGTTGGCAGACCGCTGGGTGGAGGCCCAGCCACGCCCCGGCAAGCGCCCTGGTGCATTTTGCACAGGCTCTCCGCTACGCCGGGAGGAGCGCGTGTTCATGACCTATCACGGCACGGTGCATGATATGGTGACGCTGGCGCACGAGGCTGGCCATGCCTGGCACTCCTGCGTGCTGCGCCCAGCACGCTCTCTGGCCGCGAGCTACCCGATGACCTTGGCAGAGACGGCCTCCAATTTTGCTGAGATGATTTTGCTATCCGGTTTGATGAGGGATCCAACCATCACTCAGGAAACACGCGCTTATCTCCTGGATCAGGAGATGCTACATGCCCACGCCTATCTGGTAAATATACCCATGCGTTATGCCTTTGAAAAAGCCTTTTACACTGAGCGTGCGCGCGGTGAGGTGCCGGTATCGCGGCTGAAAGAGATGATGACCGAGGCACAGCGCAGTCTTTATGGAGATGCCCTGGAGCCCGGCGCTGAAGATCCCATGTTTTGGGCCTCCAAGATGCACTTTTTCATCACGGGAGTGTCTTTTTACAATTTCCCCTACGTCTTTGGTTACCTGCTCAGCCAGGCGCTCTTTGCCCAGATCCAAGAAGAAGGTGCAGCTTTCCTGCCCAAGTATGAGGCATTCCTGCGCATGACGGGCAGCGCCACCTGTGAAGAAGTCGTGCGCCAGTCCCTGGGGCAAGATTTGGCGGATATCGCCTTTTGGACGCGTGCCCTGAGGGCGATGGAATCCGGCCTGACGGCCTATGAGGCGCTCTGACCACGCCCAGCAACCACGGCGCGCGGCTGGTGCTGGGTGAGGATCTGCGTGGTGCGCACCTCGACCAGACTCTCACG
>JAIWOJ010000288.1 GCA_020216965.1 Prosthecobacter sp. | reverse complement strand
ACACGAAGGGGCGGGGCAGGTCACGCACGGAAATGTCATAGCCCTGTGGGATGATCCACAAAGCACCAGGGCAGGCCAAAGCGCTCCTCCAAATGCTCTGCTAGCGCTTTCACGCCAAAGGTTTCCGTGGCATAGTGCCCACCGTAGAGGACGTTGATGCCCAGCTCCTCCGCCAGCGTGTAGCTCCAATGTGGCCCCTCACCCGTGATAAAGGTATCTACCCCAGCGCGTGCAGCGGCAGCCACCTCGGAGCCGCTACCGCCGGAAGAGATGCCGATGCGCTGCGTCACCTGCGGGCCGCCTGCGCACACATGCACCCTATTGCCGCCCAGGGCAGCGGAAAAACGCGCCAGTAGGTCATCCAGGGCCAGTTCAGCCTCACAGGCCACGCCAACAAACATGCCTTTGTAGTCCAGAAAGCCGGAGGTGGGCGTGAGGCCCAGCGCTTGGGCGATGCGGGCATTGTTTCCAAGCGTGGGATGTGCATCCAGGGGCAGGTGGGCGCTGTAGATCGCCAGATCATGCTCCATGGCGTGGTGCAGACGCTCAAAGACCGGTCCCGTCCAGGGCTGCGCGCCATTCCAAAACATACCGTGATGCACCAGCAGCAAGTCCGCGCGGGTGGCCACCGCCTTGCGCACCACCGGTAGGGTGGCATCCACCGCTGCGGCCACACGGGTCACCTCACGCTTCCGGTTTTCCAGTTGGAGGCCATTCATCGCCCCCGGATAGTCTGGCAGCTCGCGGATGCGCAGCGTGCTGTCTAGATGGTCTGTGATGACAGAGAGCGGGTGCATGGGCTGGCGGAGGCTTAGGCCGCATTACGCTCGATGCGTTTGCGCACGATCGGCGGTCTTTCCCCCTTCACCACCGCTTCATTGATGGAAACGGAGCGCACATCCATGCGGCTGGGCACGTCATACATCACGTCGAGCATGATGCGCTCAAAGATGCTGCGTAGGCCACGCGCGCCCGTGCCGCGCTTCACCGCCTCACGCGCCATCGCCATGAGGGCTTCTTTGTTGATGTTGAGGTCCACGCCCTCCATGCCCAGCAGTTTGGCATACTGCTTGACCAGGGCATTTTTCGGCTCGGTGAGGATGCGCACCAGCTCCGCCTCTGTCAGCTCCCGCAGGGCACAGGTGACGGGGAGGCGCCCGATGAACTCCGGGATCAGGCCAAAGGTGATGAGGTCTTCAGGCTCCACCTCCTTGAGCAGTTCTTCCTTGTCCGCTTCTTTCTCGACGGCCTGGCCGGTGAAACCCATCGTGCGGCGTCCTTTGCGGCGGCGGATGATCTGGTCTAGGCCCACAAAGGCCCCCCCGCAGATGAAGAGGATGTTTTCCGTGTTGACCTGGATGTACTCCTGCTGCGGATGTTTGCGCCCGCCCTGCGGCGGCACGTTGCAGACGGTGCCTTCGATGATTTTCAGCAGCGCCTGCTGCACGCCCTCACCCGACACATCGCGGGTGATGCTGACATTGCCCGTCGTGCGCCCGATTTTGTCGATCTCATCAATGTAAATGATGCCGATCTCCGCGCGCGCGACGTCAAAGTCCGCCGCTTGCAGCAGGCGCAGGATGATGTTTTCCACATCTTCCCCCACATAGCCAGCCTCCGTCAGTGTGGTGGCATCCGCGATGCTGAAGGGCACATTCAGCAGCTTCGCGAGCGTGCGTGCCAGGAGCGTCTTACCGCAGCCCGTGGGCCCTAGCAGGAGCACATTGCTCTTTTCGATATCGACATCGTTCGGGTCATTCAGCTTGCGCGGCTGGTCTTTGCGTGCGGCCTGCTGGCGGCTGTGCAGGATGCGCTTGTAGTGATTGTGCACGGCGACGCTGAGCACCTTCTTGGCCTGCTCTTGGCCGATGACATGCTGGTCCAGCGTGGCGCGGATCTCTGCGGGCCTAGGCACGATCAGCCCGCCTGCGCTGCTGTCTGCCTCCTGGGCTGCCTCGCGGTCGAGGATGCTCTTGCAGACGCCGATGCAGTTATCGCAGATGAAGACTCCCGGTCCAGCCACGAGCTTGCGCACCTCCGCATGGCTTTTGCCGCAGAAGGAACAGAGGGTGACGGTGGAGGCGCGTGGCATGGCTAATCTTCCTAAACTGTGGCACCGGCGGGCTTGTAACGTCAAGAGCAGCTTGGCAGGCTGAAGCGCACAAAAAAAAGAGCCGCCAGCGGCAGGGCCGGGCGGCTCGGTGGGGAAAAACGGGATGTGACTTTCTTTACTCCGTGCCAAAGGCGCGGCGCCAGGGTTCCTGGAAAGCATTGCCAAAGTCCTTCGTGTCCTGCTTCACAAAGCGCCCATCCGGCCCGAAGAGTAGGAAATGCTCTTCCACATGGGCAAAGGTCCCGTAATACGGCACATGGCGCTTCCAGCCCTGATTCGCATAGCGCCAGACCTCGCCCTGCGCTGTCTTTTGCCGGGAGGATGGCTCTCCCCATTTGGCGATGACCTGCGCCTGCGTCATGCCAGGGGTGAGGGTGGTATCTGGCTCTGCACTGCTAGCAGCAGCGGCAGGGGCTGGATTTGCCCCGCTGCTGGCCGGAGCGGTGGATTCTGAACTGGCGCACTGACAGAGCAGCACAGCGGTGAAGGACAGGGCGGAGAGGTGGGGTAGCTTCATCATCGTGATGGGGTGAGCGATCACGCTGCCAGCCACGCCCCCGCATTTCAAGAACAGAAACGAGCCATGCTGCCAGTGTGCGGCTGCGCCATGCCCGGCCTTGCATGGAGACCACTCCACCCCTAAAACAAGAATTTCTGCAACATGAACGCCAGCCGCACACCCGAGGATGACATGCAGCCTGCCAGCGAGCTGGAGGCCGGACAGTGGCTGGCTGAGTTTGCCTGTTGGCGTGCCATCCGCCCCGCTTGGCTGCGGGCCGACGGCGCAGAACCGCGGGATGTTTTGCCAGATCAGGGTACCACGGAATACTTTGGCACGATCCTGAAGCGGAAATTTGAGAAAGCACTGCACCAGGCTTTCCTGGACAAACTAGACCCAGAGGACGCTGCCGATCCCCAAATCCTCACCCGCCGCGCCAGGGTGCGTGAGGCGCTGACGCGCGTGCCGCAGCCTGAATCCTGGATGGATGCCTGGCCTGCCTTTTGGGACTTTTTTACCCGCCCACGGCCCAAGGGGCCACCCCGCCTGACCGCCCTCTTCAAAGCGTGGCCCCAGATGGAGGAGAAGGCGGTCGATGAGGTCATGTCCACCTGGGAGCAAACGGGCCGCCAAGAGAACCTATGGGCCTTTGTCCAACTGCGGGCTCTCAACATCAATGTGCCGCGCACCGTCTGCAGCATGAGGGCACGGCTGAATCTGCCCTTTAAGGAATTAGCGGCTGACTGGTGTGCCCAGCTCGGCCTAAAATCGCAGTTAGAAGAAGGCGTGCAGGCCCACTCCATGGAGGAAAAGCGTAGCACCTCACGCGGGGAAGATGGCCTAACCTATGGGGAGACCCTTGACGACACCCGCCAGCAGGATGCAGGGGCCGGGGCAGATCTCTCGGCCCAGATGCAGCAGATCCGCCGCATCCCAGAGGAATTCGTGGCAGACATGACGCTCAAGGAGCGCGCCATCGTGGTGCTGCGTATCTTTGGCGCGCCGCTGTACAAGCCACCCGTGAGCGATTGCAGGGACATCGACCCGCCACGTGGACGCGATGCACTCTACCAGCACACTTTCCAGCCCGTCGTGCGCCGCATCCAGGAAAAAGCTGCCCAGATCTGCCGTGCCCCCGTTTTCCAGCAGCGCAGGCAGAGCACTGGCGATGCGGAGGACGACAAAGCCATGACGCACCTCGTGGCAGCCAAACTGGAGGAGGAAATCCGCCTCTACCTCTGTGCCTGGGTAGGCCATGCAGAAGGCGGGGGGAAAAAACTTTCGGAAACGGCTCCCGCCTGGCTCTTGAGGCTGCTGGACAGCGCTGCACCGCGCTGGAAGACCACTATGAACATTGAACCCATCATCAAGCCGTGAGCACCCTCCCCTCCTCCCCATCGGCACCTGCCCCATCCCCGTCCTGGCTCCAGGAATGGCACCAGCATCAGGAATGGCAGCAGGAACTCCATGAGGAGCTGCCCAGCACCACGCCCGCCCAGCCCACAGGTCTGCGGCTACTGCCTACCCGTGCCGTCCCAGCCCTGTCGGCCAAGAACCTCAGCCAGCCGCCGCCCGTGCAGGTCGGCCAGGTCCGCCTCCTCGCCCCACTGCCCATCACAGGTGCCCAGGATCCGCGCCCAGTGCTCGTGCTCCAGCCATCTCTAGAAACTCCAGGCCGCTGGACCTGCGCCCCCTTCAGCCCCCTTTCTGAACCTGCCCACACAGGCGAA
>JAIWOJ010000287.1 GCA_020216965.1 Prosthecobacter sp. | reverse complement strand
ACAGCTTGCTAGCCGTCAGTGGCAAGCTGCGGCTCCACGAACGCGGCGGACCGAGCTTTCAGGATTTCGTCATTGAGAAGCCGCAGCACTCACCGCATTACCAATATCACCTGCACAATGTGGATGATCCCGCCGCTTACCGCCGCAGCATCTATCGGTTTGTGGTACGCTCACAGCCACAGCCCTTCCTTACCGCGCTGGATTGTGCTGATCCATCCCTCAGCGTCGCCTCGCGGGATGAATCGACCACTGCCCTGCAAGCCCTGGCACAATGGAACAACTCACTGGTGGAAGCAGCTTCGCGGCACTTTGCCACACGCCTTGCAGCCACCCCTGGTGACAAGGTGGACCTCGCCTGCCGACTCGCCCTCGGACGCCCGTCCAGCGCGGAGGAACACCGCGCTCTGACCGCGCATCTGAAGGCCCACGGTCCCGCCAGCCTCGCCCGCGTTATCTTCAACCTCAATGCCTTCGTGTATGTGGACTGAATCGCACGCCTTCACTCGCCGCTCCTTTCTCCCCACGCTTACAGGCAGCTTCGCCGGACTCGCCTTGGCGGACCTTTTCCAGCGCGATGGCCTGCTGGCAGCACAGCCGGGCTCCCTACGCAGCCTGCATCATCCGCCCCGCGCCAAGCGCATCGTGCAGCTCTTCATGGCTGGCGCAGCGAGCCATGTGGACATGTTTGATCACAAACCCCTACTCACCAAGCGCGACGGTCAGCCCTGGGATCCTGGTGAGAAGGTAGAGCTCTTCCAAAGCACCCCCGGTGCTTGCTTCGGCAGCCCATGGGCTTTCAAGCCCCACGGCCAGTGCGGCAAAATGCTCAGCGAAATCGTCGCCCCGCTCGGCTCCGTGGTGGACGACATCGCCTTCATCCACAATGTCGTCGGCAAAACTGGCGTGCATAGCCAGGGCACGCTGCTCCAGACCACCGGCTTTCAGCTTCCCGGCTTTCCCAGTGCAGGGTCCTGGGTCAGCTACGCTCTCGGCAGTGAGAGCGAAAACCTGCCCTCCTTTGTCGTGCTGCCAGACCACCGCGGCCTCGCCTCCAACGGCGCAAAAAACTGGGCCAACGCCTTCCTCCCCGCCCAGCATCAAGGCACCGTCATCCGCCCCGGCAGCACTGAGCCCATCGCCGATCTGCATGCCCCCAAAAGCAGCTTCATCACTGCTGAGAACGACCGCGCTGGGCTTGACACCCTCGCCACGCTGAACCGCCTGCACGCCGCGCAGCACCCTGGCGATGACCGCCTCCTCGCCCGCATCCGCAGTTATGAACTCGCCGCCGCCATGCAGCTCAGTGCCACAGACGCGCTCGACCTCTCCCGCGAGCCGCAGCACATCCGCGACCTCTACGGCCTCGCTCCCGAAGGCAGCGCCGTGGACGACACCAGCATCAATGCCAAAGCCGAACGCGAGTTCTTTGGCCGCAAATGTCTCGTCGCCCGCCGCCTGCTAGAGCGCGGCGTGCGTTTCGTCCAAATCTGGAGCGGCAACGACAACGGCTTCCCCCGCCGCAACTGGGATAGCCACGAAGATGTGAAGCGCGATCACGAACCCCTCGCCCTCGGCATGGCCACCGGAACCGCCGCCCTCATCGCCGACCTCAAACAGCGTGGGATGCTGGAGGACACGCTCATCCTCTGGACCACCGAGTTTGGCCGCATGCCCTGCTCTCAAGGCAGCAAAGGCCGTGACCACAACCCCTTCGTCTTCACCAACTGGCTCTGCGGCGGCGGCATCAAAGGCGGCACCTATGGGGAAAGCGATGAATGGGGCTTCCGTACCCAAAACCCAGCCGCCCCCACGACCGTGTATGACATCCACGCCACGCTGCTGCACCAGCTCGGCATCGACCACACCCGCCTCACCGTCCGCCACAACAGCCTCGACCGCCGCCTCACGGACGTGCATGGGCATGTGCTCACAGAGATAATCGCGTAAGCCATTGCATCTTTGGCATCCGGGTTCATCCCACACCCCAAAAGACTGCCCAGCCTAGCCAAAAACGGCAAAAATCTTAATGCCAGCACTTGGAGAAGAGGAAAATAACCACGCTCCGCTGGCCTGGCCTGCGCATGAGATGCTTGCAGATGGGGATGCGTCTGCTCTTCGGCCACGATCAATTGCTTGCACCCGGCGAGGGAATGCCGTGGCTTGATGCAGCCCGTCTTGCCCCGCTGCTAGAGCAACTTCTCGACCATGCTTCACACGCAGCTCATTTGTGCGTATTTTCTTATCAGTCATCATCATTCGCACCAAGACGTGGCCTCATTGAACCGACATGCTCGTGCATGATCAAATCCCGAACCTGAATGAAGCCTGTCCACCATTGCACAAAGCGATGGCTCTTGCCGTCCCGCCTTTGCCTGCTGCTGCTGATTTTGCCGTTGATCTGCCGCGCGGTGGTGCCGAACATCGTAGTCATCATGGCGGATGATCTTGGCTGGATGGATCTCCACTGCCAGGGCAATGCGAAGCTGGACACGCCAGCGCTTGATCAACTGGCTGCCGAAGGGATGCGCTTCACGGATGCGTATGCCGCCGCACCTGTCTGCTCGCCCACGCGTGCTGCGATGATGACCGGGCAATCACCCGCTAGGCTGCACCTGACCAACCATGCACCAGGTCACCCAGATGGCTTTTCACTATCGAACTCGAATCTTCAGGAGACCGAAAACATCCGCCATTTGCCGCTGAAGGCGGTGACCATTGCCGAGCGTCTCTCCGCAGCGGGCTACGCCACGGCTCACATCGGAAAATGGCATCTCTCGCATGTCGGCAATCCCGTCAAGGACGGCATCACCGAACCCGAACTGCGGCCTGAGTATCAAGGCTTTTCGCTGAACATCGGCGGCTGCGCTCTTGGCGGACCGCCGAGTTACTTTTCTCCTTATCGTAATGCTGCGCTCAAAGACGGACCGCCAGGCGAATACCTGCCGGAGCGTCTGGCGGACGAGGCGATCAAGTTCATCCGCTCACATCGTGATGGTCCCTTTTTCCTGAACTGGTGGCCTTATTCCGTGCATTCCCCGATGGAGGCACGCGAAGAGTTGGTCGCCAAATATCGCCAGCGTGGAGGTCTCAAAGATCCCATCTATGCCGCGATGATCGAGGGCATGGAGGCCGCCATCGGTAGCTTTCTGAAGGCGCTCAATGAAGCAGGCCTGCGGGACAACACGCTCGTTCTTTTCAAATCCGACAACGGTGGCTACCACGGCGACAACAGGCCACTGCGTGGATTCAAAGGCATGCTCTACGAAGGCGGCATCCGCGTACCGTGGATCGTGCGCTGGCCTGGTAAGATCAAGCCGGGCACGACGAATACCACCCCGATCATCAGCACCGACTGCTACCCGACTCTTCTCGAAGTCGCCGGGCTGCCTCCGACGCCCGATCATCCGCTGGATGGGAGGAGCCTGGTGCCATTGTTCACCCAGTCGCCAGGTTTCGAGCGTGACAGCCTGTGCTTCCACTATCCGAACTACGCCTTTCACAAGCAGAACCGCCTCGGCAGCGCCATCCGCGAAGGCCCTTACAAGCTCATCAAATACTATGACGACGATTCGATGGAGCTTTACGACCTGAGCAAAGACATCAGCGAGAAGAAAAATCTCGCCACACAGCACCCGGAGATCGCCGCGCGCCTAGCTACGAAGCTCGAAAGCTGGCTGGGTGAAACTAAAGCCAAACTGCCGGTCAGAGTGATCGCCAAGGCAGGATCACCAGGAACCAAGAAATGAAAGCTTCCATCTCTATGCACTCTCTTCTCCGTCTCTCAGCCCTCTTCTTCCTCTCCCCGATCATGACGAACGCGACTGAACTCAATGCCCTCCGCTCTCGTGCCGAAAGCGGTGATGCCGCTGCGCAACTCTCGCTCGCCATCGCACTGCGTGATGGCAAAGGCATCGCGAAAAACGATGTCGAGGCCATGATGTGGGCGCACAAGGCCGCGGATCAGGGAAATGCCGAGGCACAGGACTTTGTGGGCTTTGCCTACCTGCCCGGCGCGGTGGTGAAGAGGAACACGGCGCTCGCGTTCGCCTACTTCAAAGAAGCGGCGGATGAATCGGCTCAAGCGGCCTTCAATCTCGGTCAGTGCTACTTCGGTGCTCAAGGCACGCTTCAGGATTGCACGAAGGGTATCGAATGGTGGGAGAAAGCCGCCGCGAGAGGCCATGGACGTGCCGCCGCTGCTGCCGCGATGGCTTATCACGCGGGCGAGGGCATCCCGCGTGATGCGAAAAAAGCACGCCAACTCGCCGAACGAGCTGCGGAGCTCGGCAATGCGGGTGGACTCGTGTTTCTCGGTGAGTTGCTGTTTCAATCGGGCGACATCG
>JAIWOJ010000286.1 GCA_020216965.1 Prosthecobacter sp. | reverse complement strand
AGCAGCCTGCGGCCCGCAGGCATCGTAGCCTTCACGAGCACACGCTGTTATGGGCAAATGCGGCTCAGCCCGCTGCGGATCCAGGCGATCACCACCGCGCTTCAGGACGGTCTAGAGCGTGCTGGGCTGCACTTTGGCTGTGAAACCACGCTGGCAGATGCGGACTGCACCGCCACGGCGCTGGCAGAATGGGCGGCCCAAAACAAAGTGCGCCATCTGGCGGCCATGGCCCCTACCACGGGGCCTGTGGCAGATGTGCTGCCACGGCTGCGTGTTTTGCTCGATCAAGCTGGCATCGTCCTCCATCTCGTGCGCCGCCCCTGGGATGCCGCGCTTTTTCCGCTGGCGAAGGCGGGTTTTTTCCCCTTTTGGGAAAAAACGCGCGTGCAACTGATGCGGGGATGGATTCCAGGTGGCTAAAGCAGGCGCTCAGTCCACAATCTTGGCCTTCCATTCCTCCGCATTGCCTTTGAGTTCGGGCGCATACATCGCCTCTACTTTCGTCGGCAGAGCGCTGAAGCGGCCAGGAATCTCCGCTTTCACCCGGTAGCGCAGGTTGTGGGTGCCGCGCGGAAGGCGCTCGGCAAAGAAGGCCACCTTTTCATCGCGATACTCTTGGTAGCTCGGCAGGCCGTTATAGTTCCAGCCGCTACGCACCTCTATGGGCTCGAAACCAGCGGGCTTGAGGTCTTCGATCAGCACATATTCGTAGTCGTTCTTGCTGTCGATGCTCAGCTCCACCTCCACCAAGTCGCCGCTCTTGATCGGGGCATCGCTGGCGATCTCCTCGCGGCGGTATTTCAGGCCGGTTTGTGTCACCACCTGCCCACGCGAGCCTGCCACCTGCTGCTCGGGTTTCTCTTCGATGAGCCGGTAAAACTTGCGCCGCGCCTTCACCTCCAGCCCGGCGGCGGGGATCATGTCTTCCTGGGAAAACACGGTCAGGTAGGCGCTGGCGTAGAGCGGGCTTTCGCCGAGTTTGCGCAGCTCCACGGTGTGCTTGCCCGTGCTCAAAGCCTCGCCACTGAGCGTGAAGGTGCCGTGGAAGGTAAAAAGATTGTCCTTTGTGATCTCGACTTTCGTCTGCGACTTGCCATCGACCAGCAATTCGACGGTCTGCTTCGGCTCCGACTCGCCGCTGGCCTTCATGAAGACGGCCAGTGCCTCGATCACAGCCGCCGTGTCCTTCGTGCTGTTCCAGTAGGTGCCGTGGCGGCGGTTGTGGATCAGATACTTCGCCAGTCGCGCTGCCGTCTCGCCCTTCGGCTCCACGGTGCAGAGGAGTTTCAGGAAAGCCGCCTGGGTCTCGATGGCATCATCCCACCAATACCACCAACCGCTCTTTGGCAGCTCTAGCCAAGCCGTCTGGTTCTCGTCATCCTGCTTCAAGAACTGACGCAGGTTCCGCAGGCACATATCCCGGCGTTCGTTTTCCTTCAAAGCGGCACAGGCCAGACCGAGAAGGGCCACGTTGTAGCGGGAGAGGTTGTTCCGTTTCTCGTAAAGCAAGTCGCGCATGGTTTGGTCGCCCTGCTGGTATTCCACGAGGGTGCAGTGAACGAGGGCATCGAGATTGTCCGGGCTGTTTTTGTGCTCCTTCGCCTTCTCCGGCAGCTTCAAACGGCGCAGTTGTTCTGCTTCGTGGCGTTTCAGGAACTCCAGCCCTTGATTCACAAAACCATCGTTGAGGTCCAAACCAGCCTTTTCCGCCGTTTTCAGCCCATGCAGCACCAGCGCTGTGATGTGGGGGGAGGACTCCCGACCGCCGGGGAACCAGCCCCAGCCGCCGTCGGGGCCGCGCATGGCCTCCAGCTTCTTCAGGCCGATTTTCGCCATCTTCAGGACTTCGTCTTCATCGAAGACCGGGTTCTTCTTTTGAAGGCGAGGCGGCAGTTTTTTGTCTTCGAGGCGTGCTTTCACGTCCTTCAAATCCACGTTGAGATCCTTGAGCACCTTCAGCGTGATGACCGTGGGCACGAACTTGTTCAGCGTCTGCTCCGTGCAGCCATAGGGGAAGTCCACCAGGTAGGGCAGCGCATCCACCAGAGCCATCGCCAGCGTCGGCGAGAAACGCACTTCCAGCTTCGTCTGCGTCGGCTTGCGCTCGGCGGGCACCTTAACGGTGATCTTGCCGCTGGCTTGGTCAGGCCGCAGAGCCAGGCTGTAGGAGTCGGTCTTCAGGATGCCGTGTGTGTAGGCTGGGAAGCTCATTTCCACGGCATCGCTGTCCTTTTGCGCCAGGGCTTTGATGCGGATTTTGGCCTCACCCTCGCTGGTGACCTTCACGCGCCAGTCGAAACGCTGCTCAGAGTGTGCTGGGACAGATTGGACCGATTCGTCGGATCCGACGGATCGTTCCAAAACACCCCCTTCCAGTTCCAGCACGGCTTTCACATCCTGGGGCATATCCATTTCGTTGTGGACGTTGGCGGAGATGACGACCTCGTCCTTCTCCACAAAGAAGCGCGGGGCTTGCAGGCGGACCATGAGGTTCTTCCTCGTGATGACCTCCACCGTGGCCTCGCCGACCTGGGTCTGCGGGCCCATGACCCAGGAGCGCAGCTTCCAAGTGGTGAGGTTCTCTGGCAGGTTGAAATTCAGCTCGCCCTCCCCATTTGCATCCGTGGCAAAGTCTGCCACCCACACCGCATTGTCCGCGAGGTTGGTGCGGATCATGGGCTGGGGGCCGGGGGCTTCACTGCCTGATCCACCTGGAGCAGCCTCAGAATAGGCCTTCATCGGGGCTGGGGCAGCCACAGGCATGGCTCCAGGTGCGGCGAGGGAGTCCGCCATCGCCGCCATTGGCATGGCGGATTTGCGGAGAGTTCTGCCGCCGCCAAAACCGCCCCCCGCCATCTCCATGGCAGGCGCTTCAGCGACATCATCTCCAAAAGCTCCGAGCATATCCATCCCCGTCTCACCCTGCTTCTGCATTCCGACCTGCACCTCCTGAAGCGAGTCCTCCACCTGCGGATAGTGACTCCGCTTCCAGCCCCAGAAGAAAGGCCGGATGTCCTCCTGGTTGCTGCCACCGGAAATGTATTCCAGTGCTTTGTCATAGGCCGTGAGCACAACCTGGCCGGTGAAGGGCTTGCCATCGGCATCCTTGACCTTCACTTTCACCTTCGAGCCCTGACCGGGCAGGTAGGTCTCCGCATCTGGCATCAGCTCCACGGTGGCGATGCGCTTCTTCGGCGGCACGATGATCTGGCGGGTGATGCTGTGAACCTTGGCGTCACTGACGGTATAAGCCTCAATGAATACATTTGGCTGATCTGCCTCGGTGAGCGTGAAGCGGTGCGTGGTGCTTTTGCCCTCCAGTTTCAGCCACACGGGCTCGGGGTAAATGCCGTTTTGAGCACGCAGGAATAGCGCCACGGTGCTGCCGGGGCGGTTGGTGTTGACGGTGATCGCTACCTGTTCGCCGGGCGCATACTCTTCCTTCTCGGTGATGAGTTCGAGGTCATCAAAGCGGAATTCCTTCCCCTCCTCAAAGCCCGCGCCTCGCACAGTGAAAAAGGTCGTGCCTTCGATCTCGTGCCCAGCTTCGTCTTTGAGCTTGGCGGAGAGTCGGTATTGGCCGCCTCTGGCAAAAGTCATCTTCTGCTCAGCCATGGGTTGGTCAGCGCTGAGGCTGATTTTGGCGGTGTGGACGGCCTCTTCAGCAGGCGTGCCGTCCTTGTCGTAAGTGACGCGGTAGAGGATGAGTTCACCCGTGGCTTTGACTTCGCGGCCATCCAGCGTGCGAGCGTGGATGCTCACACTACCGCTGTCTCCGGCGTTGTAGAAACCTCGGTCGGTGGAGACATAGACCTCAAAGGGACGCCGGGCGGCGAGCACGCTGCCTTTGCCAAAGATAGTGCGGCGGCTGGCATCGGTGACTTGCGCGTCGATCTCGTAGCGGTGGTCTTCGTTGCCGTGAAGATCCTTCGCCAGCGTGGTGTCGATCTTCACGGTGAAGGTGCCATCGGCGTTCAGCGCGGCTTCACCCTCGGCCACGAGTTCCGGCGGATCGCTGTGCCAGCGCATCCAGGGCCAGCGCGGGATGCAGAAGCACCAGCTCCGTGCGCCGGGATACCAGTCGTAATAGCTCGAGCGCCAGCCGTAGCCGCTGCCGAAGAGCCAGTCCCAACGTCCCATGGGAAACCAGCGGTCCGTGTGGGCGGTACGCTGCACTTTGTACTTCACCTTCCCCTGCTTCACCGGGCCACCGAAATAGTAGTCGGCCTTCACCTTCACCTCGAAGGTGTCGCCCAGAGCCACCGGCTTGTCGGGAGCCTCCACTTTCACCTCGAACTCAGGCTTCTTGTATTCCTCCACGCGGAAGCTGTGCAGGCCGAGGTGCTCGTCACCA
>JAIWOJ010000285.1 GCA_020216965.1 Prosthecobacter sp. | reverse complement strand
CGGTCACCGCGCTGAAAGCGCGCCACCTCCACGCCATTGCGCACGAGGTGAATGCGCTCCTGCGGAAAGGGAAACCGCGCCGTGATCTCACGCCCCACCATCTCTGAGTTCACTATGATGTGGCGCGTGTTGGCGGGTGCAAAGGTGCGGGCCTCCAGCGCACGCATCGTGGCATGAAAGGCTCCCCTGCCCACGAAGGGCCGCCGCCACCAGCTCGCATAGCGCCGCCTCTGCTCTAGCCAGACGGCATGAACGCCATCCCCAGCGCGGTACACATCCTGCCGGACGGTGCGCTCAAGGCTCAGCACTACATCGTGACGTGCCTGCTCTAGCATGGCAGCGGCTTTTTCCGCAAAAACCAGCGGGCGCAGCGCGCGCCCACCATGCACTGGTACCGCGTGCAGCTTGATCCCCTGCGGACTGCCCTGCCAGCTCTCTGCGTAGAGATGAACCTCATGCCCCGCCCCCTGCAGTGCTGCCAGGAGACGCTGGAGATACAACTCCGCCCCACCCACAGAGGCGAATTGGCGGCGGAGCAGGGCGATATTCATGGCGGGTCAGCAACGCGCCACTTAGCGGGGAAAAAACGCCCCGGCAAACACTCAAAAACGCAGCCGCAGCCAGGTGCCCAGCACGGATTCATGCTCCCAGGCAGCACTCACGCGGCGGGAAAGCACCATGTAAAAAAGGTCCACATCCGCCTTCGGCCCCATTTTGAAAGTCAAGCCCAGGGGGATCAGGCGATTCTCGCTCCACTGGCGCAGATGCGCATCGATCAGCCATTCGTTATTCGCAAACAGCCGCGTCAGTGGCCCCAGCGGGCGCGGCAGCTCCCAGGCAAGCTGGAGACGCTGGCGCAGGCGGTGCGTCGTCAGCCCTTCCTCCTCATTCCTGCGCCATTCCATCCGGTTACGTAGCTCTAGGGAAAGGTGCGGCGTCAGATCCAGGTGCGGATTGAGCTCTAGCTCAGGCCGAAACTGCAGGGAGCGATCCTGCGTGAGCGTGTTTTCGATGCTCAGCAAGGAGAGGCCGATGCCTGCATCCAGCCAGGGGGCCAGCGCCTGGCGGTAACGCGGACTGACGATCTGCACATAGGCTCCGTCCTCAGCATCCAGGCGATTGCCCAGGAAAAGCCAAGCACAGCGCGTCTCATCACGCCAAAACTCCAGCGATGACCAGGCCCACCACTCCTCTGCCAAAGCACAGGGAGCCATCGTCAGGCAGAGAGATAAAATCAGAAAGAAGCGCATGATCAGGCACATGATCGTAGAACAGGGCGTGCCAGACACAGCAAGGGAAGCGAATCATTCGTGACATCATCCTGGCCTAGACACTGCCAAAATTGTGCCGAGAGAGCGCAGCCGTGGCAGACTAGCCCTAGGATGAGGTAAGCCCGCCGTCGGATGTTCACTGGCTTTTCTACGCCCTCACGGTCTGCGGGCGGCGCTTCGGGGACGAAGCGCCCAACCTGCTCACGCGGATGGGAAATGTCACGGTGGCTGGCTTGTTCTCTGCTCAGAATTGTGGTTTGGAAAAGCCATGATCGACACACGCGCAGAAGTGAGGCGGATCCTGAAGGGGCTGGAGTTCAGTTCGGGGGCGGCTGTGGTGAAATTCAGTCTTTGTGCCCTGGCGGCCTGGGGCTGTGCCTTTCTCCCTGCCCATGAGGGGCTTAGCGATGCCGGGCGCTGGTCGATGCTGATCGTGCTACTCGGGGCCGGGCTCTGGATCACAGAGGCGGTGCCCGCCTTTGCCGTGGCGCTGCTCATCATCGGGCTACAAATCGTCACCCTAGGCCGCCCAGGGGGGCCGCTGCTGGCAGCGGGGGATTTGAAGGGCTGGGAGATGTTTGTGCGGCCCTGGGCCAGCCCGCCGATGTGGTTATTTTTTGGTGGTCTGGTGCTAGCGGCTGCTGCCACGCGCACGGGCATGGATCGCCACTTAGCAGGGCGGGTCATGCGCTGGTCTGGCGGGCGCGTGCAGGTGCTGCTGCCTGCGATGATGAGCCTGTCTTTTGTGCTGAGCATGTTCATGTCAAACACCGCGACCACGGCACTGCTGCTGGTGATGCTGCGTCCGGCTCTAGAAAAACTGCCGCAGGGTGCCACGGCGGCCCGCTCCCTGCTCTTGGGCCTGGCGGTGGCTGCAAACCTGGGCGGCATGGGCACCCTGATCGGCACGCCGCCCAATGCCATCGCGGCGGGCTTGCTGGAGGCTGAGCAGCCCGTGGACTTCCTGCGCTGGTCCCAGCTCGCCCTGCCCCCCGCCCTGCTCTTGGCTGGGCTCGGCTGGTTGCTGCTCTCCCGGCAGATGCGCGGCGCTGGCATGACGGCGCTGCCGGTGGAGCTGCCGCCGCTCTTGCTGCCGCCCTCCGGGCATGTGCGGCGCTGGCAGCGGCTGGCGACGGCCGCCGTGTTTTTGCTGACGGTGCTCCTCTGGATGTCGGGTGAACTGCACGGCATCCCCACCGGGGTCGTCTCCTTTGTGCCCATCGTGGCCCTGTCCATGATCGGCGTCATCCGGCGTGAGGAGATGAAAAACATCGAATGGGATGTGCTCATCCTCCTGGCAGGGGGGCTCTCTCTCGGGGTTGGCATTGAGGTCTCTGGCCTAGCCAAGTGGCTGGCAGCAGGCGTGGGTGCCCTGGGAATGCCTCCCTGGGCAGCAGGGTTAGCCCTCGCCTGGATCGCCGCGCTGGTGTCTAACCTGATGAGCAATACCGCCGCGGCGAATATCCTGCTGCCCGTCACCCTGGTCATTGCCGAAGGCACCGGTGAACCCGCCGCTGCCATGGTCATCCCGGCCGCGCTCGGCTGCTCCGTCGCGATGGCGCTCCCCATTTCCACCCCGCCAAACGCCCTGGTTTATGCCAGCGGTCACCTACGCGGGGTGGACTATCTGCCCATCGGCCTCCCCATGCTGCTGCTTGGCCCTCCCTTGGCCGTTCTTTGGTGCCGCTGGGGCAGCTAGCAGGGAGGGGCTCAGATGCCTAGAATTTTAGCTTTCAGCAGGCCAAGAATTGACAAGCCCACGCGTGTTTTGGGATGATCCCTAAGCACTATGAAAAACAGCGTCTTACTCCACCTATCGTTTCTGCTGATTCCGCTGAGCCTGAGTGCTGAAACCTCTCTGACTCTTTACAATCAAAACTTCGCCTTTGTGCGGGATCGCCTGACTCTCGACCTCAAAAAAGGGGTGAACGAAGTCAGGCAGGATGACACCACCGCCCATCTGGAGCCAGACTCCGTCCTGCTGCGTGATCCGAAGGGCGCGATCAAGCTCACCGTGCTGGAGCAAAATTACCGCGCAGATCCCCTCAGCCAGGCGCTGCTGCTCTCCCAGCATGAGGGCAAAGAGATCGATTTTTACATCAAAGAACCCAACAAACCGGACCGCGTGGTGCGCGGCAAAATCATCCGCAGCGGCTATGTGCCCCACAATCCCGCCGCCATGCAGCGCTACGGCCAGGCTTATTACCAAAACCAGATGGCCTACAGCGGCTTTGCCAACGTCGGCACGGGCGGCGCAGGGCAGCCGATCATTGAGGTGGATGGGATGCTCCAATTCTCCCTGCCCGGTGAGCCGCGCTTTCCCGCGCTGGCGGGTGATGCCATCCTCAAGCCCTCCCTGGAGTGGCGCATCCATTCCGACCAAGACACCAAGCTGGATGCAGAACTGTGCTATGTGACGGGCGGCATGAGGTGGGAGTCCACCTACAACGCCATCTCCCCAGAAAAAGGGGATGAAATCACCCTCATCGGTTGGGTGACGATGGACAACCAGAGCGGCAAAACCTTCATGGATACGGCCATCCAGCTCATCGCCGGGGATGTGGCAAAGCTCAGCCCAAACGATCCCAGGGCAGCCATGGCGTTCGGGAACGCCGAGTTTGCCTCCAGACGCTGGGAAGATCAGCAGCCCAAGGTCACGGAGAAGGCTTTTGATGACTTTCACCTCTACACCCTGCCTCAGACCGTCACGCTACGGGACCGGGAGACGAAGCAGGTGGAGTTTGTGCGGGTGGAAAAAGTGAAATCCACGCGCTTCTATGTGTATGACGGGGTTTCCATTGACCCCAACCGCTACCGAGGGTGGAACCTGGAAAACATCCGCCGGGAGGAAAGCTACGGCACCGAGAGCAATCCCAAGGTCTGGATCATGCGTGAGATCCCCAACAAAGAGGCCAACAAGCTAGGCATCCCGCTGCCCAAAGGCCGCCTCAGGCTTTATCGGGAGGATAGCCAAGGGCGGCCCCATTTTGTCGGCGAGGATCTCATCGACCACACCGCACGCGAAGAGACGCTACGGCTGCGCACCGGCAGCGCCTTTGACCTCGTGGGAGAGCGCAAGCGAG
>JAIWOJ010000284.1 GCA_020216965.1 Prosthecobacter sp. | reverse complement strand
GGCGGCTCTTGGGCAGTTTCTTAAACAGGCGATGCCCATTTTCATCGCCATCTGCCTCGCCGCCGCCCTGCTGGAGCATTTCGGGGTCATCGCCTGGTTCACGGCGGGCATGGCCCCGGTCCTGGGGCTGTTTCACCTGCCTGGTGAGGCTGCTCCAGGCATCCTTTTTTCCATCCTGCGGAAGGATGGGCTGCTGACGCTGAACAGCGGCGATGGCGCGCTGCTCTCTTCCCTTTCTGCCGGACAGCTTTGCGTGCTGGTCTGGCTGGCCTCCACTTTCACCGCCTGCCTGGTCACCCTGTGGACGGTGCGCCGCGAACTAGGTTGGAGACCTGCGGCGCGCCTCGCAGGCAGGCAGGCGGTGACTTCGGCGGTCAGCGCGTGGGTCATTTCCTGGTGGGCATGAAAGCGGACGAACTTCCTGTCTTGATCGTGGGTGCCGGTCCGGCGGGGATCGGTTGCGCAGTGGCATTGAAGGCCTGCGGCATCGAGGCGCAGCTCGTGGATGCGGAGGGCATTGGCAGCTCTTTTTCAAAATGGCCGCGCCAGATGCGGTTGCTCACGCCCTCGTTTCACAGCAATTCCTTCGGGGCGGTGGATCTGAACGCGCTGACGCCGCAAACATCTGTGGCGGATTTTCTGCACACGCAGCACCCCACGGGCGAGGAATATGCCCGCTACCTGAAGGCGCTAGTCATGCACTACGGGCTGCTGGTGGACGTGCCCACACGGGTCATGCAGGTGATCCCGCAGGAGGCGGGCGGTTTCCGCGTCGTGACCCACCAGGGCAGCTATGATGCGGCTCATGTGATCTGGGCGGCTGGTGAGTTTGGCAGGCCGGACGATGGCGGCATCCGCGGGGCGGACCTGTGCTTGCACAATAGCCGCGTGCGCGACTGGGAGGCGGTGGCACGTCTGGGCGATGCCTTTGCCGTGATCGGCGGTTATGAAAGCGGCCTCGATGCGGCGGTGAACCTCATGCACTTGGGCAAGCATGTCCATGTGCTGAGCCGGGGCGAGCCCTGGGGCAGCGATGACCCGGACCCGAGCCGCAGCCTGAGCCCGCACACCCGGGATCGGCTGAAGCGTGCGCTGCTGGAGTCGCCCGGCCAGGTGCGATTTTACAAAAACGCCAACATCCTGGAGGTGACGCGGGTTCCTCAGGGATTCCAGCTCCTTGATGATGAAGGCACGCCCTTTGTCACCCAGACCCCGCCCATCCTCGCCACAGGCTTTCGACATGCGCTGGAGCCCATCCGAGAGCTGTGGGAATGGCGTCAGGGCCTGCCCGTTTTTTCCGAAGAGGCGGACGAGTCCACACGCCATCCTGGCCTGTTTTACAGCGGCCCTTCCCTCAGCCACCGGGGCATGTCTTTCTGCTTCATTTATAAATTCCGTGCGCGTTTTGGCATCCTAGCACGCACGATCGCCGAAAGGCTGGGGCGCGATTGGGAAAAGCCGCTGAAGCTCTGGCGCGAGCGTGGCTTCATGCTGGAGGATCTGAGCTGCTGCGCGGACTGCCAGTGCGCCGTGCAGGCGGAGGAAAGCGACAACCCTGAGGTGGAGGACTATGAAAGCATGGCCGCCTAAGCCCACGGCCCTCAGTGCGGCCAGCCTCACTCGTGGGCACCTGAATGACCTGACCAAGGCGCTCGGGCAGCAGATGTTCTTCTGGGGCCGGGACGTGCTCCATCCCTCGGGCAATTTGCTCATCCGCCACGGCTTTGAAAAACATGAGTCCCCAGGGCTGAAAGGCACCAGTTGCTACCGCAAAGCCTGGGCCGGAGGTGTCATCGAGCTGCATGGAGCCTGCGCGGGCTGGTATCCACAGCGGCCGGAGAGCAGCGTGGGCTTTCTTTTTATCCGCACAGACCGCCGCTGCTACGCCCATCGCGAAAGCCAGCCTGCCATTCCTGGCAGCTACGACTATGAAAAGCTGGTCTCAGGTGAACTAGGGCTGCTGGGGCCAGCGGGCCGCCTGTTCAGTGAATGGCTGGTGAACTACGAGAGCTGGATCTACCACGAATGCGGCCCGCAGCACCGCCAGGACTGCCACGCCATGCTCGCGCGGCTGCCCGCAGGCCGGCCCTGGCTCACTCCTGACCTCGCGCTGGAGTGGCTGCGCCTCTTTGCCCGAGGCATCGCTGTGCCCAGGGCGCAGCAGATGAGGCATCCTCGGGCTGCATGATCGAGTTACGCCCTTTTCCGCAGCCAGACGATGCGGGTGGAGCCGTAGTCGCGCGCGCGCACCAGCTCCCAGGGGTCGGAGAAGCTGGCGCTGTTCCGCGTGGCGAGGCTCTCCAGGACCACGCTGCCGCCGGTGGGGATGAGGGCTTGAAAGACGGCCTCCCCGGCCAGCTTGGCCGCTAGGTCCACCGCGCCGGGCTTGTGGGCGTAGGGTGGGTCGGCAAAGGCGAGGTCAAACTGGCTGCCGCTGGCCGCGAGCTGGGCCACGGTTTTGAAGACATCGCCCTGGCGGATGGTGGCGCTCTCCAGCCGGGTTTTGGCGAGATTCTTCTTTATCACCTCACAGGCACCGCGGTCCTGGTCCACCAGCAGCGCGCTGGCGGCACCACGGCTCAGGCACTCCAGCCCCAGCGCGCCGGAGCCGGCAAAGAGGTCGAGCACGCGCGCGTTGGGAACGAGCTCGCCGAGCATGTTGAAAATGGCCTGCCGCACCCGGTCCTGCGTGGGCCGGGTGACGGATTTGGGGACTTCCAGCGGGATGCCGCCTGCGCTGCCGGAGATAAGACGCATCCGCCATGGCTACGAGGCACCTTGGGGCTGGTCAATGCTGACCTGCAAAGGTAGATCGGCGCTAGCGCACGGCATTTTTCGCGCCAGAGAAGGCCATGCCTGCGTGGATCGAATACATCGCCGTCGCCGTCTGTGCCATCTCTGCCGTGTTGGCGGCGGAGGGGAAGCGCCTAGATCTCTTTGGCGTGCTTGTCTTAGCGCTCGTCTCCGCCGTGGGTGGGGGCACCCTCCGTGACCTTTGCCTCGGGGCAGAGCCTGTCTTTTGGATCAAACAGCCCCAGCATGTCTGGACGGCGCTGGGGGCTGCGTTGGCCGCGTTTGTGGTCGTGCGTTTCACCCACTTACCCGCCCGTGTGCTGGATGTGGCGGATGCCTTCGGGCTGGCGCTGTTTGGCATCGTGGGCACGGAAAAGGCGCTGGCCTACGGGGCACCGGGCATCGTCGCCGTGATGCTGGGCGTGGTCACAGGCGTGGCGGGCGGCATTTTGCGCGATGTACTGCGGCGGGAGATCCCATGGGTATTCCAGGCAGACGTGAACCTGTATGCCACGGCGGCCTGTGCTGGCGCGGTAGTCTTTGTCCTGCTGCGTGCCTGGCTCCCGCCCTCAGAGACGCATCGCTACATCGGCATGGCCATCATCCTACTCCTGCGCCTCGCCGCGATGCGCTGGCGGCTTCGGCTGCCAGCTTACCGCACCAAGCTCGACACGCGCTGATTTTTCCCCCGGAACGTAGGTTGCCAGCCCATGCACCAGCGCTTTAATGGATGGGCATGAATCGAGAAGTCATTGAGGCACAGGTGCGCGCCGTGCTGCCGCTGGACGGCAGTTTTGCCGTCTTCCTGGGCAATGAAGAAAAAACCTTTGTCATCTATGTCGATGAGTCGGTGGGCTCCGCGATTTCCATGTTCATGCGTGGCGTCGCCAAAGAGCGCCCTCTCACCCATGACCTTCTCGCCTCCGTGCTCCTCGCCTTTGGCGCTAGGGTCGATCGCGTCATCATCAATCGTGTCGAAGGCAGCGTCTTCTATGCCCGCATCATCGTCTCGGCAGAAAATGAGCTACATGCCCGCAAAGTCATCGAGCTCGACGCACGCCCCAGCGATAGCCTCGCCCTCGCCCTGCAGCAGAGCGCGCCCATCTTCGTCGCCAAGTCCGTCTGGGAGAGCGTCGAAGACGTCTCTGGCACCCTCGCAGAGATCGAAAAACGCAGCGCTGAGCAGGCAGAAAAAGACCAAGCTACCCAAGGAGTCGCCGCCGCTGACCTCTCCGAAGACGATGAGGACGAGCTCGACCCCGAAGACCTCGAGGATCTGGATCTAGAAGGCATCCTCGATGTGGAAGACGACGATGAGGAAGACGAGGACGAAGAGGACGATGAAGCCAAAGGCTACGATGACGGCTACGGCGGCTTTGACGATGACGATGATGAGGGGGAAGAGTGGAAAAAGGGCAAGTAAGCCCCCCGGCCCCCTTGTCAGCACCGCGCTTCCCAGCTTCACTCACGCCCATGACCATCACCCTCAACGGCACCAAGCGCGAGTTCACTGCCCCACTCACCCTCACCAGCCTGCTTGAGGCCGTCGGCCTCGCGGGCAAGCCCG
>JAIWOJ010000283.1 GCA_020216965.1 Prosthecobacter sp. | reverse complement strand
GCCGTCATGTCTGGCCTGCCTGAAGATGTCCGCAAGATCACCGATGAGCTCGATGCCGTCGGCAATACCATGAAGGCAGTGACCAAAGGCTATGCCATCGCCTCAGCCGGGCTCGCCGCCATGGTGCTCTTCGGCAGCTATGTGGAGGAGGTGAAAGCCTTCCTTCAGCTCAAGGAGATCGTCTTTGACCTCATGAACCCTCAGGTCATCATCGGCATGTTCATCGGTGGACTGCTGCCTTATCTCTTCACCGCTTTTGGCATGGATGCTGTGGGAAATGCTGCTGGTGCTGTGGTGCGTGAGGTCCGCCGTCAAATCGGCCTAAAACCTGGCATCCTCACGGGCACAGACACGCCAGAATACGGCCAGTGTGTGGACATCGTCACCAAGGCTGCCCTGAAGCAAATGATCGTGCCCGCTTTGCTGCCCATCGTCTTCGTCATCGGAGTCGCATTCCTGGGCAAGGAAGCTCTCGGAGGGCTGCTGATTGGAACGATCGTCACAGGCTTGTTTGTGGGGATTGCCATGACCAGTGCTGGTGGAGCCTGGGACAACGCCAAAAAGTACGTCGAGGAAGGCAACCATGGCGGCAAGGGCAGCTTTGCCCACGCCGCCGCCGTCACAGGTGACACGGTGGGAGATCCCTACAAGGACACCTCTGGCCCAGCCGTGAATCCCATGATTAAGGTCGTGAACGTGCTCGCCATCCTGGTCATCCCCCTCTTCTTCAAATAGGACCAGAAAACCGTGAGTGCAGCGTCCGGTTCGTGAAGCTACGGCTTCACCGGCTCTTTCTCAAAGTCAGTCGGCGAGACCCAGCCTGCATTGACCTTTTCCCCGCGCATGTATTTCTCGTAAAAGCCAGCACCGTTCGTGGCAGGGTATTCGTCGAAGATTTGCCCCTTCCCGGCCATGCGTGGATCATGCTGTGCCTTAAGTTCAGATTCCATGCGCTCGCGCAGGGCTGCGATGGTTTTTTGGTGTATCGACTCGTCTGCCAGATTGTGAACCGCATGAGGATCGACGCTGAGATCATAAAATTCTTGGGCTGGTCTCATGCCAAAGTTCATCTGCCAAAATTTGTCGGCTCGGTCCTTACGGCCCCTCTCCAGAATCAGCGTCTTCGTTGGGCTGCCATCTGTGTCCAGGTAGCCTGTTTCTGGGTTTCCGGCAGGCCAGCGGGTAGGCTCATAGTTTTTCAAATACAAATGCCTAGCCGTGATGATGCCACGGATGGGATAGCCCCAGTCATGGGGGCGGCCCACATCGGTGCGCTCTTTGCCAATTAGCGTGTGATCTCGCTCCGGCAGGATGCGGCCACTTTTCTCGCTTTCTAAGATAGCCCGCCAGCTCTTGCCGGTGATGGGCTGCATCCCACTCTTGGATTCAGCAATGCCAGCATAATCGAGGATCGTGGGGGCAATGTCTGTAAAGTTCACGAAATCATCCACCACGCGGCCAACTTTTTTCATGCCTGCCGGGAAACGAATCGCCAGCGGCACATGATTGCTGTCCTCATACGCATAGCCCTTGCAGCGTGGGAAAGGCATCCCGTGGTCGGAGGTGACGATGATGAGCGTGTTGTCGAGCAATCCGCGTTTTTCCAGCTCAGCGATCATGCCGGCTAGGTGGTTATCCGTGTGCTCGACCTCAAAGGCATAGTCGAGCATGTCATGGCGCACGATCTCATCATCGGGCCAGTAATCTGGCACCTTGGGAATGTCAGTAAGCTTTTTGCCGCCCTTGTTCACACCCGATTGAAATTCATACCCGCGATGAGGCTCCAGGCTGCCATACCAAAAGCACCAGGGCTGGTCCTTTGGCGTGGAGTCCAGGAAGTCTGTAAAATTGGCCGCGTAATCGTGATTCGTCACGCCCGAGGCCGGTGGGTTAGCTTTGTGTTTGTTGAAGGGTTTGCCGGTGATTTGGCGCGGTTTGCCACTCTCATCATTCGCGATACCGGGTCCCCAGCCCTTGCCTGTGATGCCCATGTGCCAGCCGTTTTCCATGAGCACTTCCGGCCAGCTTTTGAGCTTTGCTGGAAAGAAGGCCATGTGGTTGCCTGCCTCCTCATTCTGCCAGGCATGGCGGCCTGTGAGCACAATGGCGCGTGATGGAGCGCACTTTGCCACGGGTGTGTAGGCATGGGTGAAAAGCACGCCCTCCTTGGCAATCCGGTCGAAAGCAGGGGTTTTCACCCAAGGGGTGCCATACGCCCCAGCATGAACCCCCCAATCGTCAGCAATCGCGAAAAGGATGTTTGGCCGCTCGGCCGCTGACAAGGTAGAGCACAGAACGAAGCAAAGAAGAGCGAAACGACACATGGCCGAACACTAACGGCGGTTTCGTTCCAGATGATGCAGGGAGTTGCACCGTTGTGAGATAGACGGCGCATCTGGGGCTACTCCATACCAAGTCATGAGACAATGGGCTGAGTGGAATTCCGCTGCTGCTCTTACACCACCACGTTCACCAGTTTGCCAGGCACGACGATGACCTTCTTGGCGGGCTTGCCCTCCATGAATTCCTGCACGCGGGCGCTGGCGAGGGCGATTTTCTCGATCTCCTCCTTCGTGGCGGCGACGGGGACGCGGGCTTTGTCGCGGAGCTTGCCGTTGACCTGGAAGACGACTTCCACTTCGTCCTCAATGAGGGCAGCGGGATCGTAGGCTGGCCAGGTTTCGTCGCTGAGGAAGCGCTTGGCGGCCAAGTTCGGGAACTTGGCGCGGATCTGAGCATTGAGTTCTTCGGCAAGATGTGGAGCAAAGGGGCTGAGGACCTTGAGGAAGGTCACAATGGCTCCGGCGGGCTTCACTTCGGCACCTGTGAAGGCGTTCGTGCAGACCATCATCTGGCTGATGGCGGTGTTGAAGCTGAGCTTCTCGATGTCCTCACCGCACTTCTTGATGGTTTCATGCAGCGCTTTGGTGAGTTGCTTGTTCGCAGGCACGTCTTGCAGGGCTTTGGAAAGGCTCCACACGCCTTCGTCATCGACTTCCATGACGAGACGCCACACGCGGGCGAGGAAGCGATACACGCCCTCAACTCCCTTCATGCTCCACGGCTTCACCTGCTCGAGCGGGCCCATGAACATCTCATACAGGCGCAGCGCATCGGCACCATACTCGCGCACGACGTCATCGGGGTTCACGACATTGCCGCGGGACTTCGACATCTTCTGACCGTCCTCACCGAGGATGAGGCCTTGGTTCACCAGACGCTGGAAAGGCTCCGGCGTGCTGACGTAGCCGAGATCGAACAGCACCTTGTGCCAGAAGCGGGCGTAAAGCAGGTGCAGCACGGCGTGCTCGGTGCCGCCGACGTAGAGATCGACGCCGCCGGGCTTGCCGCCGCCCATCCAATACTTCTCGGCGGCTTCGCCGACAAAGCGCTCGCTGTTCCGCGCATCGCAGTAACGCAGGTAATACCAGCACGAGCCGGCCCACTGCGGCATGGTGTTGAGCTCACGCTTCGCGGTGGCGGAGTATTGCACCCAATCGGTGGCTTTGGAGAGCGGTGGCTCGGGCGTGCCAGTGGGTTTGAAGTCTTCCAAGGTCGGCGGCAGCAGCGGCAGCTCGCTTTCGGGAATGCTGCGATGCTGGCCGTTCTCCCACACGATCGGGAAGGGCTCGCCCCAGTAGCGCTGGCGGGAGAAGAGCCAGTCGCGGAGCTTGTAGTTGATCGTGGCCTGGCCGCGGCCGCGGGCGGCGAGGTCGGCGGTGATCTTTTTCTTCGCCTCCTCCCAGGGGAGGCCGGAGTAGCCGTTGGAGTGGACGAGGCGGCCGTCGCCGGTGTAGGGCAGCTTCGTGGTGCCGTGGCCATTACGGCCCTCGGCGTGGTCGGGCTCGATGACCTGGATGACGGGGATGTTGAACTTTTGGGCGAAGGCGTAGTCGCGCTCGTCGTGGGCGGGCACGGCCATGATGGCGCCGGTGCCGTAGCCCATGATGACGTAGTCGGCGATCCAGACGGGGATTTTTTGGCCGTTGGCGGGGTTGATGGCGAAGGAGCCGGTCCAGACGCCGGTCTTCTCGCCCTTGGCGAGGTCGGTGCGCTCGAGGTCGCTCTTGGCGGCGGCTTGCTTGCGGTAGGCGGCGACGGCCTCGCGCTGGGCGGGCGTGGTGAGCGCGTCCACGAGCGGGTGCTCGGGCGCGATGACCATGAAGGTGACGCCGAAGACGGTGTCGGGGCGGGTGGTGAAGACCTTGAGATCGCCGAGGGCGGAGTTTTCGAGGGCGAAGAGCAGCTCGGCGCCTTCGCTGCGGCCGATCCAGGCTTCCTGCATGCGCTTGGTGGAGTCGGGCCAGTCCACGAGCTAGAGGTCGGAGAGCAGACGCTCGGCGTAGGCGGTGATGCGCAGCAC
>JAIWOJ010000282.1 GCA_020216965.1 Prosthecobacter sp. | reverse complement strand
GCGTTGCTGACGACGTGCGCGTTGGTCAAAAAGCGGTTTTTGCCGATCAAAAAGCCTGTTCCGCTGCCGCCGCTAGGTTGCCCGGCATTCCAGGGCTCTCGGTAATCGGGAAAGAGCACAGACACGTCGATATTCACCACCCCGTCCCACTCGCCAGAAGTTAGGTCGATGACTTGGCTGGAGGTAGGTGGCTCCTGGGCCGAAAGGAGGGGCAGGACAGCCCCAGAGACCAGGGCCAGCAATGGGGAAAGAAGGCGGGGGTGCATGAGGCTGCGTCTGAAAAACCAGAAACATACGCAGCAGTGAGCTTGAATGACAAGGGAGTTCCGAGAAAACAACGAGGACATCAAGAAATGGCTTACCGGACCACAGGGAGGGGTTTCGATGTCCTATTTATCATAATATTTATATTTGTTGAATTTTGTCGGCGTGTTATTTTCCGGCTCTCATGCGTCTGCTCGGGATCTCCGCCTTTTACCATGACTCCGCCGCCTGCCTGCTGCAGGACGGCCAGGTCGTCGCTGCAGCGCAGGAGGAGCGCTTCACTCGGCGGCGTCATGATGCCGCCTTTCCCAGCCGCGCGGTGGAGTTTTGCCTGCGGCAGGGCGGCATCACGGCGGCGCAGTTGGACGGCGTGGCTTTTTACGACAAGCCGCTGCTGAAATTTGACCGCATCCTGGAGACGCACCTGGCCTGGGCACCGCGCGGGCTGAAGAGCTTCATGATGGCCGTGCCGGTCTGGCTGGCGGAGAAGCTCTGGATGCCCAGCGTGATCGAAAAGGCAGTGGGAAAGGGGCTGCCGCTGCTCTTTGCCGAGCACCATGAGTCCCACGCGGCCTCTGCCTTTTTCCCCAGCCCGTTTGAAAGCGCCGCCGTGCTGACGGTGGACGGCGTGGGTGAGTGGGCCACCACGTCCTGGGGCGTAGGCCGTGGAAACCGCGTGCAGATGCTGAAGGAGATGCATTTCCCGCACTCGCTGGGGCTGCTTTACTCCGCCTTCACCTACTTCACCGGCTTCAAGGTGAACTCTGGCGAGTACAAAGTGATGGGCCTGGCCCCCTACGGCCAGCCCCGGTATGCGCAGGCCATCTTGGATCACCTGATCGACCTGAAGGAGGACGGCTCCTTCGCCATGAACCAGGATTACTTTGACTATGGCGCGGGCCTGAAAATGACCGGGCCGAAGATGGAGCCGCTCTTTGGCGGACCGCCGCGCCAGCCGGAATCGCGGCTGACCCAGCGGGAGATGGACCTGGCCGCCTCCGTGCAGGCCGTGACGGAGGAGGTGATGCTGCGCATGGCGCGCCATATCCGCCAGGAAACCGGCGAGCGGCACCTCTGTCTGGCAGGCGGCGTGGCGCTGAACTGCGTGGCGAACGGCAGGCTGCTGCGCGCGGGCATTTTTGACGACATCTACATCCAGCCTGCCGCCGGTGACGCCGGTGGCGCGCTGGGGGCCGCCCTGGCCGCCTACCACCACTACCATGAAAAACCACGCCCGGCGGTCACCGGGGCGGACTGGCAGCGCGGCAGCTACCTGGGGCCGGAGTATTCCGATGCGGAAATCGCCAGCCGCCTCACGGCATTCGGCGCGGTGAGCCAGTTGCAGGCGGATGACGAAAGCCTCTGCCGCGAAGTCGCCGGCCTGATGGCGCAGGGAAAGGTCGTCGGCTGGTTCCAGGGCCGCATGGAGTTCGGCCCGCGGGCGCTCGGCGCGCGCTCCATCATTGGCGACGCACGCAGCCCGGAGATGCAGAAGATCATGAACTTGAAGATCAAGTTCCGCGAAAGCTTCCGCCCCTTTGCCCCCGCCGTGCTGGCGGAAAAGGTGGGCGAATGGTTCGCGCACGACCGGCCCAGCCCCTACATGCTCATCGTGGCCGATGTGCTAGAAAAGCACCGCCGCCAGCTCTCCGAGGCCGAAAATGCCCTCTGGGGCATCGACAAGCTGAACGTGCCGCGCTCCAGCATCCCCGCCGTGACGCACGTGGACTTTTCCGCCCGCCTGCAGACGGTCCACCGCGAGACCAACCCAGTCTTCCACCGCCTCATTAGCGAATTTGACCGCCTGACCGGCTGCCCGGTCGTGGTGAACACCTCCTTCAACGTGCGCGGCGAGCCCATCGTCGAGAGCCCGGAGCAGGCCTACACCTGCTTCATGCGCACGGAGATGGACGTGCTGGTGCTGGGCCGCCACGTGCTGCTGAAATCCCAGCAGCCCGAGTGGAAAGAAGCGCATGACTGGCGCGCCGAACATACACTCGACTAACCTTTTGCCACGCCCATGGGACTCCGCGCCGACGTCATCCACGAACTTCAGGCCCTCGACACCTCGCCGAAGGCCATGCGCAAGTTTGGCCTCACCGTCGGGGCCGTGTTCTTCGGCATCGGCATGTTCGGCATCTATAAACAGTGGCCGCAGGTCGTTTCCACCGCGTCAGGCCTGGCAGGTGCCTTTCTGCTGCTGAATGGAGCCCTCTTTCCCCATTGGCTGCCGCCCATTCACCGCGCCTGGATGACCTTCGCCCTCGCCCTCGGCTGGTGCATGTCGCGGCTGATTTTGACCGTGCTTTTTCTGTTTGCCATCGTGCCAGTCGCCCTGCTGGGCAGGCTGCTGCGGCTGCCCTTTACCCAAATCCGCCATGCCACGCCCAGAGAGAGCTACTGGCTAGACCCACCCGCCCGCACCGCCAAGCACCACGAGGACATGTTTTGAAAATGCTGAAAAACTGAAATGCTGAAATGCTAAAAAATGGAATCATAAAGCGCTGAAAATCATGAAATTGAAAATCCTCGGCCAGTTCTTCACCTACCTTTTCCGTTCGGGGAAATGGTGGCTCTTTCCCATCGTGCTCCTGCTGCTCGTGCTGGGGCTGATCCTCGTGGTGGCAAAAGGTTCCGCCCTGGCCCCCTTCATCTACACCCTGTTTTGAGCCACCTCTTGGATGAAGCCCGCTTTTGACCGCCTGCTCTGCCTGATCGGTGCTGCGACCTTCCTCGCGGCTGCCCTCTTCCTACGCCTGCGCATGATCCGGCTAGAGGCTCCCCAGTGGGCGCTCCCTTCTGCCCTGCTCGCCGGGCTTGGGGCGCTGAGCCTGATCGCGGCCCTTCTGCGCGGCGGCTGGTATCAGCGCGCCGTGGCGGGCCTCATGAAAATGGGGGTCGCCACCGTCATCACCTTTGCCCTGGCGGAGGCAGCATGTCGGGCCGCACGGGTGGATTTTAACGAACTGCTCGGGATGCGCCGGGCCAATGAAGCCTTTCCCATCTACTTCCGCATGCCCACACACCCCAGTGGAGAGGTCTTTTTCACCCGCACCCCAGGAGCTAGCTGGACGGGGAAACCTCTCCAGACCCTGCTTCAAAATCACCGCAGCACCGATCTCGCCTACACCGAGGAAAAGGAACTGACCCTCACCTACTCCAAAGAAGGCTTCCGCAACCCCGATGCCCTCACCGATTGGGACATCGCTGTCCTTGGAGACTCGTTCACCGAATCCGGCTATTTGCCTGAAACCGAGATCTTTACAGGCATCGCCGCCAGCCGCCTAGGGCGTCGCATCAAAAATCTCGGCATCACCGATACCGGCAACTTTGCCCACATCCACTACCTAGAGACCTATGCCAGCGCCCCATCCTGCAAGTCCGTCGTCCTGGCATTTTTTGAAGGCAATGACCTCACAGATAACGTCAAAGAAATGGAGCAAATCGCTCATTTTCAAGCCACCGGCGAGCGCCCAAGCCATGACATCCCCGTGCAGACCTCCCTGCTCAAAACGCTCTGGACCCTCGCGCGCGATTTCAAAAAACTACGCCTGCAAGCGCGCAGCTACGCCAACGCCACCTACCAAGCCGCAGGCCAAGAAATCCCCGTCACCATTGCCGATGCTCCCCCCTCCAGCCACCAAATGAACCTACGAGAACGGGAAGCACTAAGCACCGCCCTCGACCGCTATGCCCAGGCCGCGCGCCAGCTCGGCATGACCCCCCACCTCCTCTACCTACCCTGCAAGCGCCGCGTGCTCCACGACCACCTTCAACACGGGGCCGACTACCCCGAACCCGACTGGCAACCTGGCGACCTGCCCCAGCACCTAGAGGCCCAATGCAGCCAGCGAAACATCCACTTCATCGACGCCACCCCCGCCCTCCAGCAGGCCGCCGCCCAGGGAATCCTCCCCTTCAACACCATCTACGATACCCACTTCAACGCCGAAGGGCACCGCATCGTCGGAGAACTGCTCGCACGCGCCCTAGCACCCTGATCCTGAGCCGATTGCGAGCACTTTCCCAGCCATACGACAAAGACAAAGCCTAAAAAGGAAAATGGGAATCCAGGTTGCTGTTCATTTACCTCATTTTCAAAGGGAT
>JAIWOJ010000281.1 GCA_020216965.1 Prosthecobacter sp. | reverse complement strand
CACAAGATTGAGGGAAGTGTTGTTGAGAAGAGAGACCGTCGGCATCAGGCTAGAGGTGGTATCGCTAAAACCTGCGGCAGATAAGCTCACGGTATTGTAAAAGAGGTCGAGCTGAAGAGAAATCATCGACCAGCCCTGCGTCCCTGCCGTCACCGTCGTGGTCGTCCATGTGGCGGCATTCCCCACTCGGTATTGTAGCAGATTGTCCCCGGTGTAGCCTATCTCGAAGAGTGTCTGACCCAATGAATCGCGAAAAGCCATGCCGAGCACATTGTCGGTGTAACCGTCATCATAGTCGGAGGGGCAAAGCCAAAACGAGACAGCAACAAGACTCGCTGCGGTTTGACTGGGCTGCACCCCATGGAAGTCCCTGGCATCAAAGTGATAGCGGTAATGCAAATCCACATCGGAGGCCAAGACATTCAAGACCTGAGTGCCTGTGCGCGCGTTGCTGTAACCGTAGGCCGCGATATAATCGCGCTGAAAGGAGTTCCCTAGATAATAGGGCGCGCCCAGATCCTCGTTCAGCCTGCCCCCGGCCAGTGCCTGCCATAGCCCGCTATTGTCTGGAATATCGGCCGCAGTGCCGCCTGGGCCCCCATGGCTGGTGCCAAACTGACCCGCATTGTAGCGGCTGAGATCGGCACCATGGGTCATGTCGCCCATTGTGTTTGGAAATGCGCCTGGCGGCACAATGCCTGTGAAGCCATTTGCGGAGTTGTTTCCCAAGTAAAACTGCGCGTCTCCGGCATAAAATTGGGAAATCAGCAAGCCTGAGGATGGCAAGTGGTAGCCATCCGCCAGCTCAAAGCTCCCCAGATACCCCCAAGCAGTGGCCTGAAGGGCCACCGTGAGGCAAAGGGCAGTTTTGAAGGCGGGGCTGGAAGAAGTCACGTTTTCTGAATTATTACAGAAAGTATGAATAATATCAATAAAATTAAAATATTACCATCCTCTGATCCTAAAAAGAAAACAGGAAACCCAGAAGGGTATCTATTTCCTTCAAAATCAAAGGAATAGATGACTGAGCGCAGTGGCAGGTTGCGTGAGTAGGCCGACTTTCATCCCTCACTCAACTTCTGCGGTTTCTGCATCCTCTGGCGTTCTCATCTCTGAATTTAGGCTGATAGCTGATTCTTCCCCCTCTGCAGCTGCCTGAAAAACAAAAAAGCGGCCTGAAATTCAGGCCGCTTTCGCAAGGAGATGGATGGGGGGCTTACTTGGCAGATGTATAAACTGCCTTGCCGCTGGTCATGTCAGGGGAGGCGGCGGGGGCATAGCCAGAGAGATCAGGCATGCGTTTGCGCCAGCCTGCACCAGGCATCGTGTTGTCAACGATGGTTTCGTTCAGGCTACCTACCATGTAGGGCTTGGTATCGCGCACGACGCAACGGAGCAGGCCACCGAAAAGGCCGCGTGTGGTGCTTTCCATGGTATTGGAGTAAGCTGTCATCACGCCACAGACGGCGGTGCCGCCAGCATGCAGCACACGCTCGGTGCCATAATTCACCATGCCAGTGTAGGCGATGGATTCATCATGGAGGATTTGGGTGCCTTGGTCGCCGATGTCATAGACCGTTTCGGCGTAACGATTGCCTTCTTTGCGCACGATGTGGCTGCCGCGGCTGGTGGACCGCATGCCGATGTTCGTGAAATTCCGCACTTGGCGTGTGCCAAAACCGCTGCCTAGCCCCGCAGTGTCTTCCGTCACATCCAGGGAAGAGGTGGCTGCCTGATCGACGACACGGGTAGGATAGGTCATGCCTTCGTTGAGCTTGGATTCGGTGAACACGGCTGCATCCTGAGAGGGACGTTCAGAGATGTCGGATAGCTTTAGCCTGCTAGGAGTGGTGGAGCAGGAAATGACAAGCAATGGGAGAGCCGCGCAGGCGAGGTATTTTTTCATAAAAGCGAGGTCAGAATGTCGAATCGGCTTCGGGATGTCAAAATTAAACTCAAGTCAGATGAAGAAAGCCGTGTAGCTTTTTGGCACTAGGGCGTGGCACTCAATCCTCAGGCATCGGGCGGCCCTTGGTCTCAGGTAGGAAAGCCAAGGCGATAAGCCCCAGGAGGAAGATGGCGCTCATGTAGGTGCAAGCGGTGCGGAAGGCCTCTAGCTTAGCTTCAGGGGTGGTGGCACCCGCTTTGAGCGCGGCTTGCAGGCTGCCTAAGGTAAAGGGGCCACTCGCCGCGATGAAACGCCCGACATTGTAGCAGAAGCTGGTGCCAGTGCTGCGCAGGCTGGTGGGGAAGAGTTCTGGCAAGTAAATGGCAAACCCTGCAAAGAGGGCGAGCTGGCAAGCCCCCATGACGGCGCTCATCCAGATGTCGCCACGGCCGTTGAAGAACTGGAAGAAGCCAATGGTGGCCAGCATCGCAGCGATGTAGGCGATGGCAAAAGCAGGTTTGCGACCGCGACCTTGAGCGATTTTTGTCATTAGCAGCATGCCGAAGAATGCACCGAGGTTCTGGACGATCGAGTTCACCCCGATCCAGAAGGTCTTTTCCCCCGCGATTTTCTCCGGGGCGACACCCTCTTCTTTGAGTGAGCGCTCCATGACATCGCCAACAAGCTCAGGGCTGAAGAAACCGATGCCCCACAGGCCGATGACGCCGGCCACGCACAGAACCATACCCAGCAGAGCCGATTTCCGCCAGCGCACATCCCCAAGCAGAGAGGTGTAGGAGCCAAACTTCACGCCCGCTGCTTTTCCTGCCGCGCGGGCTTTGACCCATTTTTCGGGCTCTTTGAGGCGGATCTGGATGAAGACGCAAAGGAAGGCCGGTAGGGCCCCGACGAGGAACATGTATTTCCAGGCAGTCCCAGGCTCAATCACCTTGGTGGCCTCCAGGCTGCCCATGTACATACTTGTGAGGCCGGCGGTGATGTTCCCCACGGCGGAGAGAGCCTGTAGAGTGCCTAGCGCACCTGCACGGGCACTGTCAGGCAGGGTGTCCGCCACAAGCGCGACGGCGAGGCCAAAGACACCGCCCACGCCGAGGCCCGTCAGGAAGCGGTAGATGGCAAAATCAACCCAGCCTTTGGAGAACGCGGAGAGACCCGTGCACACAGAATAAATCAGAACGGTCAGGGTAAGCGTCTTGGCGCGGCCAATACGGTCCCCGACAGAGCCGAAAATCAGCCCGCCCGTGGCCCAGCCAGCGACAAAAATGGAGGTGGCATAGCCGCCGTATTTGATGGCATCCAGCTCCGGGGGAAGCAGCGCCTTCATGGCAGAATTGCGTGCCAAAAGGAAAAGCTGCTGGTCCAAGCAATCGAATAACCAAGCAAGCGAGGCCACAATGAAGACAAACCAGTGATAACCAGTCAGGTGTTTGTACCAGGGAGCTTGCGAATCGGGGAGGGTGGCGGGTTGGCTCATGGGCGCGGAGAGTGGATGACTCTCACCAGGGTGGCAATCAGGAATTGCCCCAGAGTTTTCTGCCAAGTTTAGCGCTAGCGGGCGATGGCAGATCTGAACCCCAACAGGTGCGGCATGGGATGAAATTGGAGACCGTCACGCAACCTGCATTCAGGCAAGGTGGCGTGCAAATCAGTGAAATATCTTAAGGGGAATGAGGGTGCTCGGGGCCATTTTGTCACCAAATCAATCGAGCGAGGGCATACTTCCTGCGTTGATGTACTTTTTAATCCACATCAGCAGAGAGACGCGGCATGAAAACCTTCAGCTTGATTCCCAATCTTTTAGCCAGCAGGGCCGCTATGCGGGTTGCATGGATCCTTTCGGCTCTCCCAATGATGGGGGCTGATGTGACTTGGCTCGCCTCTCCTAGCAGTGGTGACTGGAATACAGGAGCCAATTGGTCCTCTGGAACGGTGCCTGCGGCGAACGATGTGCTTTTTTTCGGCAGTTCTGCGGTCACGACGCTGAACAACAATATTGGCGAGCGCACTTTCAATGGCCTGACTTTTACTGCGGATGCTGCCGCCTACACCCTCACAGGCAGCCGGATCAATCTGGGCGGTGGTATCACGAACAACAGCACCCATCTGCAGACCCTCGAAATGAACTTGGGTTCTGTTTCTTCACAGGTGCGCACATGGACGATGACGGCGGGGGGTGGGGATTTTCTTTTTACCGGCAACTTGCTGGCGGGAGGCATTCTCACCGCAGGGAGTGGAACACTGACCCTAGCGGGGACAAATACGGCGGCGAACAACGCACTTACCATCGGGGCTGACACGACGCTGCGTCTTAGTAGCGCGGCAAATCTGACCGATGGCTCTGTCAACAGCACCTTGGGCATCAACCTGGGTGGCAGGTTGGAACTGCGCCATGACACCGGATTCAGCCTTACCGCCGTCAACAATGCCACGAATGGCCTGCGTGATGTTCGATTGAATGGTGGTAGCACAT
>JAIWOJ010000280.1 GCA_020216965.1 Prosthecobacter sp. | reverse complement strand
GGGTGTTCGTCACCTGGCCTAGTTTTAGCGTGCCGGTGTATTCTTTGTCCTCACTCATCAGCAGGTCAGAGAGCTTGGTGCCGGTGCCGATGACCAGGATGAGCATGCCGGTGGCCATCGGGTCCAGCGTGCCGCAGTGGCCGATTTTTTTGGTGTTGAGGCAGCGTCGGGCCACGGCAACGACGTCGTGCGACGTCATGTCAGGGCCTTTATCGACAAGGAGGACGCCGTTAAGCGAGTCGTCGGACTTCATGTTCGAGGGCATTCAAAAAGCTATCAGCGGCCACTTCGATGGGGCCTTTCATTCGGGCACCAGCCGCCATGCGGTGACCACCGCCGCCGAACTGGCCGCAAATGGCAGAGACATCCAGGCGGCTGTCTTTCGAGCGTGTGGAGACACGGATTTTGCCGTCCGGCAGCTCTTCAAAGATGGTGGCGCTGATGACGCTATCGATCATGCGTAGGGTATCGATCAGCCCCTCAGTATCCCCAGGCTCCATCTGCGTTTCCGCCATGAGTTTTTGCGTGAGGTTCCAGCTCACGATGCGGCCTTCAGCGCGGAACTGCATCTCATTGAGCAGCGCGCGCAGTAGAGCTAAGCGCCGTGCAGGGTAGGTCTGGTAGAGCATCACGGCCAGATGGGCGGTATCTAGGCCCGCACGCATCATCTCCGCAGCGATCTCATGGCTGCGCGCCGTCGTGCTAGCATACTGAAAGGAGCCTGTGTCCGTGCTGATGGCCGTGAACAAGTGCTGCAGCACCTCGTTGGTCAGAGGAAAATCGCCCTGCTTCAGCAGCTCATAGAGAATCTGCCCCACCGCAGGCTGAGTGCTATCCACATGGTTCATATGGCCGTAGCCAGGATTGGTGCCGTGGTGGTCGATGTTCAGCAGCAGAGGCGCAGCGCCTAGGGCGGCCTTGGTGGCATCCCCCAAACGCTCATGGTTTGCGGTGTCCAGTGCCACGGCGCAATCAATCTCCAGCGGAGCGTAGGGCGGGCTCAGCACCGTGGCCGTCTGCGGGAGAAAGGTGAGGTTGCAGGGCACGCCATCCTCCAGCAGGGCATAGACCGTTTTGCCCATGGCGCGTAGGCTCAGAGCCAGGCCCAGCACGGAGCCGACGGCATCTCCATCTGGGCGGATGTGCGCGGCGATGGCGATGCGCTGTGCGGAACGCAAAGCATCAATGATTTCTGAGAGGGGGTTGGCCGGGGCGGACATGGGGGCGCAGGAGAAAGCACGTCGGTTAGACATCGCAAGGAGGAAGATGGCAGCCAGTGGCTAGGCATCAGGCGGAGCAGGTGAATTTTTTTTCGGAAAAGCCGCCGAAGGGGTTCTTGGACCGTCACGTCATCAAGACAAAACCCAATCCACCCTCCTCCATGAAAACACTCCTTACACTCCTCAGCCTGCTGTTCATCAGCATCGCTCCCAGCCAAGCCATGACCCTGCTTGAGGCCATGCAGGCTAGCCATGTGACCGTCACCGCCACCGCCAGCAGCAGCTACAGCGAGACGCGCGTGGTCATCACCAACCGGCGCACCTACGCGCTGGATATTGATTTTTCTACCGTCTGCCTGGTGCAGGCGAATAGCAGCCAGCGCGTTGGCTTGGCCTATGAGAAGAGCACGTTCAGCTACTACCTGCGCCTGGCAGGCTCCCGCACCTTCACCCTGTTCTTTAGCAGCCGCTGCCTAGATCAGAGCCGCAGCAGCCCCAGCACGGGGGTGGCCTACAGCACCTTCCGTAGCCTGGATGGTTTCCCCACCATCATCCATGCTTTGCGGAATTATTACAGCCAGTCTCAGGTCTGGCAGATCACGGATAATTCCTCCATCACCGCGGCCTGGCGTGCTGCGGATCCCCGCAATGTCGTCGTCAGGCCCGTGCCGACGAGCCGCCTGGACCTTTCCTCCCCTGCTAGCTGGCGCGTGGTATCCCCATCCAGCATCAATTTCCAGGCCGATCAGGTGGCCAATCTGGGCAATGCGCGCAGTGGCAGCCTGCGCCTCCGGGTCTGGGCCGCCCGCAGCCCCTACTATGGCGGCACCCTCTCAGGCTATATCCTGGGCACCCTGAGCCTGAGCCCCCTGAATGCTGGCTACGCTTACAATAACATCAACCGCAACGTCACCTACTCCCGCCCACCTGCAGGCAGCTTCTACACGGTGATGACGATCGAGGAGTACACCACCAGCGGTTGGTTCATCCGGGATTACCTGAATTTCCCTGGCACAACCCGGTTCTGATACGATCCATCCAATGCGGATCGAGTCGGCCGCCGCACTTCCATGCGGCGGCCTTTTTGTAGAAAACGATGCACCTCTCTCTAGCCATGATCTCTCGGAAAATCCTCATCCTCCTGGGCACTGCCTCCCTCGCTGCCGCTGCCATCGGTCTGCGCCTAGCAGGTGGCCTGGACTCCCAAGCCCCTGTCACTTCCTCTGCCAAGACCCCAGCGACGCTGCCACCCGCGTTTGAAGAGGCTGCCTCCCAGCCCCCTGCTGCCACGGCGGCTACGGATGGGCTTAGCCAAGAACAGGCAGATGCCCTCGTGCGCGATCTTGGCAGCATTTTGGAAAAAGCGGAGGAATCTCCCGATGCCTTGCTGGACCCCTTTCGCGCCTGGGCTGCGAAAGACCCGCGCTCGGCTGCTCGCTGGGCAGACCAAAATCTAAAGGGGCTGGCCCGCCAGCGCTGCCTGGAGGAAGCCATGGCACTGCTAGCAGAGGCGGATCCAGAGGCGGCCTTGGATTTTCTCTCCAAGCTAGCCGTCCAGGAGGGGCTTGAGGGGGCTTACGCCAATGTCCTCTCTACCCTGGGGCAGCGTGATCCTGCCGCTGCTGCGGAATGGCTACGCACCCACCCAGATCTCGCGTCCTTGGAAAATTGGGAGGCCATTTTCACGGCCTGGGCAGGCAGCCAGCCGACGGGGGCTCTGAATTTCCTGCGCACTCAGCTCACTCCTGCCCAGCAAGAGGGCTTGTTGCCGCTCCTGCTAGCCCGATTTAGCGACCCCGCGTTTCAGCAGAGGCTTTTTACAGAAAGTGATCCCGTCAGGCTCCAGCAGGCGCTGCCTGGGGCGGCGCGTGCCGTCTTGCTAGAGGATCCCGCGCGCGCTCTGTCCCTTGCTGGGCGTCTTAGCGATCCCCAGCATCGTGCTGACCTTCAGGAAGAACTCTTGAACGACTGGTTTCGGCGTGATCCTGCTGCGGCGCGTGCCTACGCCAACCAAGCGGGCCTGCCAGACCCCGGTGCTCCCTGAGGAATCAGGCTAGCTCCCTTGCATGGGGGCCAATGCCAGCACCTCGGCTTGGCTAAGCTCGCGCCATTGGCCCTTGGCTAGAGGGCCCAGCGCCAATGGGCCGATCGCGATGCGGACGAGGCGTAGCACCCCCAGATGATGGGCCTCTAGCACCCGGCGGATGTGGCGGTTGCGGCCTTCCTCCAGGACGATTTCCAGCCAACAGTTTTTCTCACCCTCTCTGAGCAGGTGAACACGGCTCAGGTGCAGATATTCCCCGCGATCCGTAACGCCAGAAGCTAGCTTTTTCAAAAGCGGGCCGTCCACCTTGGCAGAGACCTGCACATGGTAGGTCTTTGGGAGATGGCTCGCGGGATCGGTGATATGCGCGGCCCAAGTGGTGTCATTGGTAAACAAAAGAAGCCCCTCGCTGGCCTTGTCTAGCCGACCTACGGCGGAAAGGTGGGGCAGTGGGGCGTCCCGCAGGCAGTCAAAGACAGTCCCGCGCCCGTGCTCGTCATGCGCCGTCGTCACGAGGCCGCGTGGTTTGTTCAGCATGAGGTAGTAGCGGGGAGCCTGCTGAATGGTCTGTGCTGCCACCGTGATGTGATCGCGCCCGAGGTGGACTGGCTGCTCGGGATCGCGGCAGGTGCGTCCGTTGAGGGTGACTTTTCCCTCCCGGATGAGGACGGTGGCCTGGCTGCGAGAGCACCACCCTAGCTTAGAAAGTGCCCGCGCGAGACCGGTGCGGGGTGTCATGGCTTGGCAGCATGGGGTGGGGTGAATGCACAAAAAAGCGGGCTCGGTCAGCCGAGCCCGCCAGGAAAGAGCCTCTTGAGCGATGCGGATCAGGCTTGGAGGGCAGCCTCGTCCACATTGACGCGGCGACCATCTTGATCAAAGCGGACGCGACCTTCCACGAGGGAGAATAGGGTGTGGTCTTTGCCAATCCCCACATTGCGGCCTGGGCGCCATTTGGTGCCACGCTGGCGGATGATGATGTTTCCAGCGATGACGGTTTGCCCGCCGAACTTTTTGACGCCTAGACGCTTGCTATTGCTATCGCGACCGTTTTTGACGGAACCTTGACCTTTTTTGTGAGCCATGAGTGTGTCCTCCTGTGAATTGCGTGGATGG
>JAIWOJ010000279.1 GCA_020216965.1 Prosthecobacter sp. | reverse complement strand
AAAGCCTTGCGTGCGCACCGTCAGGCGGCGGATGCGGTGGTCAGCGTGGCGATAATGCTCGCTAATGTAGAGGGACCATTCACCTTCCCCCGTGGTCACGATGCCGTTCGCTGTCATGTTGTTGCGGTCTGTCCAGTTCTTCAGATCGGGGCCTGGCCGTACCCAGGCTTCGAGAAAGGGGCGGTCCCAGTGGACGCCATCCCGGCTGGACATGAAGACGGCATCACTCACGCCTTTGTCTTTGTGCGTAGGCACTTTTTGCCGACTAGGCATGAATCGCTTTGGGAAGGACAAGAACAGATGAGGGGCCGTGGGGCAGGGCACCGTGGCGCTGGTGTAAAAATGCTCCCAAGGCACGCCTTCTGCATATTGATGAGGCACGCCATCACTCCAGGCCAAAAAATCTGCAGAATGATGACTCTGCACGGCGCGCACTTTGTTCAGGAAAATGCGGCTGAAGCAGGCGTAGCGGTTCCGCGTGACATCGTAAAAGGCTAGATTTTGGGAGTCGAAAGCCCCCTTGGTGATGACGGGGGTATCACGGAGCTTTTTCCAGTGAATGCCATCGGCGGAGGCAATGGCATAGAGCCCACCGGGTGTCTCGCCCTGATGCCAGTTTTTCCCTGGCTGCTTCACGCCCCCTAGAGCCTTGAATCTCTCCTCCGGCTTAGCTTGGGGATTCGCATCGAGGAAAGGTGAAAAGTTGTGTGACTCCACACCACGCCAGATGACGTTGTTTTCCTTGGTACCGCCTGCCTCGATCAGGCCCAGCCTGGGCCGGGTAAAGTGGATGCCGTCCTGGCTTTCTGCGAGGCATGTCACCTGCGCATCGCTGTGGTCGCTACCGCCTGCAGAACCGCGATAGAACATCAGAATCCGCCCTCCGTCCTGGATGACGCTGAAGTAAGCACAAGTGGGCCCCTCCCAGGGCTGATCGGTGGTGAGGACGATCTCCCGCTTCACAGGCTCATGGAGCTTCAACGCCAGCCCTTGCTTCTCAGCTACCAGGAATTCATCGACGAAAAGTTCCCAGCGGGAGCCGAGGTCTAAAGGTGACGCAGCGGGCAGCAGCGCAGCGGGCAGCAGCAGAAAGAGCAGGCAAGAGAGCGTTTTCATGACCAGCCAGGTACGCCACCGCGATGAGCGATCGTGCTGGTCTGGTGAAAGGACCAGTTCGACCTATGGAGGAATCAGAGGCGGATCTTGAACTCATCCTTTTCACTCACACTGAGGACAAAAGCGGTCAGCAGATCAATCACCTGCTCCACATCACGCAGGTCTGCCATCTCCACCACACTGTGCATGTAGCGCAGCGGGAGGCTGACGAGTGCGCTTGGGATGCCGTGCTGCTGATGGAAAATGACGTCGGTGTCCGTGCCTGTGAAGCGTGAGGAGGACTCATGCTGAAGGGGGATCTTTTTTGCCTCTGCGACTGACATGAGACGGCGCACGACCTCTAGATGGTTGGCACTGCCATGGGTCAGGCTGGGGCCGCCGCCCAGCTTGACCTCACCGTGCTTTTTGACATCCACGGCAGGCGTGTCTGTGGCATGAGTCACATCCAAAACCACTGCGACATCTGGCATCAGGCGGTGCGCGGCCATCCTCGCCCCGTGGCCGCCGATCTCTTCCTGTACGGCATTCACGGCAATGACGGTGGAGGCGGGGCGTTTCTTGGCGCGGCTGAGACGGGCGATGACCTCCGCAAGGATGAAGCCGCCGATGCGGTTATCAATCGCACGTCCCACCAGGCGGTGCTGGCCGATTTCCTCCACGCTGTCCGCGTACACGATCGGGTGGCCGACGCGGATGCCTGCTTGGGCTACCTCTTGCGCGCTGGAGGCACCGATATCGATCCAGAGTTCATGCACTTTGGGCGCTTTTTCATCGTCGCGGTTCTCGCGGATATGGATGGCGATATTGCCGATGACACCGCGCACGGTGCCCTTATCCCCCAGGATGTCCACCCTACGCCCGCGCGCAGTCGCCACATCGCTGCCGCCCACGCGGTCCACACACAGAAAGCCTTCTTTGCTGATGTATTTCACCATGTAACCGATCTCATCTGCATGGGCCTCCAGCATGATGCGGCGTGGTTTTTTCGCGCTACCGACGAGCGTGGCCCAGGCGGTGCCGTAGGCATCACTTTCCACCTGGTCGGCATGTTGGCGGACATAGTCTGTCCATTTGCGCTGACCGCGATATTCAAAACCGGTAGGGCTAGGGGTCGAAAGGAGGTCGAGGAGGAAATGCTTGGAGTTTGGGGACATCGCTGTCCAGTGAAGGACAGCCATCAAGGCGGGTCAACCCCCAGGGCTGGCCTTAAGCAAAGACGACGCGCAAAGGCACGCATGGCGGCAGCGTAGATGCTGGTATGCACCGTCACCTTCTTCTCTTCATCGGTATCGCCATCACAGCCGCTGCCCAGCAGCCTGCGCCAGTTCTCAAGGTCGGATTTGCAGAGCGCGACATTACGCCTGGCATCGGCATGGAGCAGCCAGGGGGGTATGGGAAAAGCTACCACCAGCGTTTTCATGATGCCTGCAAGGTGCGCGTGGCGCTGTTTGATGATGGTCGCAGGCAGGCCGTCTTGGTGGGCCTGGATACCCTGGTGGTCCCTCGATCCGTTGTCTTGGAGGCTAGGGCTGCGATTGAAAAGCAGCTAAAAATCCCCGGTCATGCTGTGATGATCGGTGCTTCACATTCCCACTCATCTGGCCCGGTGGGCATGGTGATGCCTGGTGAATACGATGGCGCTTCAGACCTGGTGAAAAAGCTGGCCTATGAGGAAAGCTCTTGCGCAGATCCTGGATACCTGACGCGGCTGACCCAGGAGATCGTCGCTGGCGTGAGGGTGGCCATGCAGGGACGCCAGCCTGCGCAAATCGGCTTTGGCTCAGGCCACGAGGATAAAGTGGCCTTCAATCGCCGCCTGCGTATGAAAAATGGGCAAAGCTGGAGCCACCCACGGCCCGGAAACCCAGACATCCTGGAATATGCTGGCCCGATCGACCCCGAGGTGGGGGTGATCGGTGCCTGGGACCAGGAAGGGCATTTGCTGGGCGTGATCGTGAACTATGCCTGCCATGCCACGACCAATCCCGGCGGCATCTCAGCTAACTGGATTTATTACCTGGAAAAAACCATCCAGGGCGCGCTAGAGACCCGCGCGCCGGTGGTTTTTCTCCAGGGAGCGAGTGGTGATGTCACCCAAGTGGACAACCTCAGCCCCTGGCGGACACCTGCGGCTGAGGACTGGGCCCGCCTCGTGGGTGGGCGTGTGGGGGCCGAGGCTGTGCGCGTGCTGCTCTCCATGCCCCGCACGGGTGAGGCTGTGCTCGACGCGCGCCAGAAGATTCTCTCCATCCCTCGCCGTCGGCCCTCTGCGGCCCGTCTCCAGCGTAGCCTTGAGGTGGTGCAGGCTGGCAAGCCCGTGGGAGACACAACGGAGTATCTTTTTGCGAAGGAACTGCTGATGCTGGACTACCTGGTGAAAACCAGCCCCGAGGTCGAGGCGGAGGTTCAGGTCATCCAGGTGGGGCCTGCTGCCTTTGTGAGCAATCCGGCGGAGTACTTCTGCCAGTTTGGGCTCGATATCAAAAAAGGCAGTCCTTTCCCTCTAACTTTCCCGGTGGAACTCGCCAACGGCATCGTGGGCTATGTGCCTACGGAGGAGGCCTTTGGCCCGGCAGGGGGTGGCTACGAAACGCGGCTGACCGCCTACTCCAACCTCGTCGTGACTGCGGGGCGTCTCATGGCTGAAACCGGGATCGCCCTGGCAAAAGAGCTACAACCGAGCCCCATGCCGGAGCCGCCGCGTGCCCCACCCTTCAGCGCACCGTGGACCTATGGCAATGTGCCGCCAGAGTTGGAATAAGAAGGCGCGTGCCCCCAGAAAGTCTGCTGGGCACGCGCGTCTTGGCGGGTTGGGGATCCGGTGACTGGCTCAGGCAGCCAGGGCATGGCCGCGTTCTTCGCGGATGCGGCCACGGTATTCCGTGGGGGACTCACTAGCGATGCGGCGGAAGCTGCGGTTAAAGTGGGAGAGAGACTGGAAGCCGACATCGTAAGCGACCTCAGTGATGCGGGCCTCTGGCTTCATGAGCATGCGCTTGGCCTTTTCCACCCGGGCGCGGTTCACAAAATCTGTAAAGGTGAGCCCGGTGGCACGCTTGAAGATTTTGCAGAAATGGAAAGGGCTCACATTCACCGCGCCGGCCACCTGCTCCAGGGTCATCGGCTCAGCCAGGTGGGCGTGGATGTAGATTTTGGCATTGCGCACGGCCTGGGGCTCATGGGAGGTCTGCGCAAAGAGCATCCGGTGGGCGCAGTCACCCAACTGGAGGGCAAAGGAGCGCAGAATGGTCAGGGCTGCCTGGT